>NZ_JBFUFP010000578.1:0-3430 GCF_056403375.1 Rhizobacter sp. P2_H2 | reverse complement strand
TCGCGCATCTTCAACCCGAGCAGCGTCTCCAGCTGCCAGCGCCGCGTGATGAAGCGCAGGATCGAGCCGGTGTCGTACGGCGTGTGGTCGACGAAGCCCTTCTTCGCCCACGGCGACACGATGATCGCCGGGATGCGCGTGCCGGGGCCCCAGATGTCGCCCTTCGGCACCGGCGCGTGGTCCCAGAAGCCGCCGTTCTCGTCGTAGGTCACGACCACCAGCATGTGCTTCCACTGCGGGCTCTGCTGCAGCTTCGCGATCAGGTCGGCGATGTGCTGGTCGCCCGACGCCACGTCGGCATAGCCGGCATGCTGGTTCAGGTTGCCCTGCGGCTTGTAGAACGTCACCGGCGGCAGCGTGCCCGCGGCCGCATCCTTCAGGAAGCTCTCGTCGAAATCCTTCAGGTGCGCCTTGCGGTACGCGGCCTTCGCCGGATCGGTCGGGTCGACCGTCGCGTAGTAGTTGAACGGCTGGTGGTGCGTCTGGAAGCCGATCGGCGACGCATAGATGACCTTGCGCGCCACCGCTGCCGGTTGCCGGCCTTCGTCGGTCGCGGTGTTCCACGCGCCGCCGTACCAGGCCCAGTCGACGCCCTTGCGGTCGAGCATGTCGCCGATCGTCGCCTGCGTCTGCGGCGGCAGCGTGTTGGCCTTGCCCGCATCGGCCAGCAGGTCGCTGCCGGTCGCCGCCGGTGGCACGCCGCTCGGCTGGTAGGCCGGCTGCATCGTGTTGACCGCGTAGTACTTGCCGTCGCCGGCGTAATTGGCCGGCGTCAGGTTGCTGCTGTTGACGTACTTCGGCGGCCCGGCGATCGCCGACGACGGCGAGTCGGGCCGCGTCGTCAGCCGCGCGCTCCAGCGCCCATCGGCCAGCCGGTCGACCACCGAGATCGAGCCCTTGGCCGGCGACTGCTCGGCATCGGGGTACACCGGCACGCAGGCGCACACCAGGTACTGGTGGTTCAGGAACGAGCCGCCGAACGCGCCCATGTAGAAGCGATCGGCCAGCACGTACTGCTGCGCGATCTGCCACAGCCGCATCCGGCTGCCGTCGTAGTAGCCGAGCGACAGGCCGCCGCCATCGGCCCAGGCAGCGAACTTGTCGTTGCGTCCGCCGTTGATCTGCATCTGGTTCTCGAAGAATCGGTGGTACAGGTCACGCGTGATCACGTCCTGCCCGACCTTCACGCCGCTGCCCTGGTAGCCCGCATCGGCATCGATCTGGAACGGCCGGTTGTCCTGGTTCGCGGTCGCGCCCTGTGCCAGCGTCACCGCCTGGCCCGCCGCGGTGACGCCGCCCCAGGTCTGCGGCAGCTTGGGCAGCACGACGTTGCTGTCGCGCTCGGTCTGCGGCTRCCAGGTGCCGCGCGACGACGGGTTCACGCCGGGGATGCCGTCGGCGCCGGGGAACAGGCCGTACAGGTTGTCGAAGGCGCGGTTCTCCGCAAAGATCACGACGACCGTGCGGATGCTGTCCTGCAGCTTCGCATCGTCGATGGGGCCGCCGGTCGAGGTTGGCGTGCTGCACGCGATGAGCGAGGCCGCTGCGGTGACAACAGCGGCAATGGCAGTGGCACGGATCTTCATCGGTTGCGCTCCTGGTTGTTCTTCGAGGGAGCGCAATCTTCCCTCATTTCTTTCCRTCATTTCCTTCCGTCATTTCGGCAGCGGCTTCAGCTGCTGCAGCAAGGTCGGGATCAGCTCGCTGACCGTCGGGTGGATGTGCACCGCCCGCGCGATCACCGTGTACGGTGCGTTCGCCGCCATCACGTCAAGCAGCGAATGCACGATCTCGTCGCCGTCGATGCACAGCAGCGATGCACCGAGGATGCGCTCGGTCTGCGCATCCACCAGCACCTTCATGAAGCCCTGCGTCTCGCCGCGCTCCTTCGCGCGGCCGACACGCGTCATCGGCATCACGCAGACCAGCGCGTCGCGCCCGCTCGCCCGCACCTCGGCTTCGGTCATGCCGACACGGCCGAGCGGCGGGTCGATGTAGAGCGCATAGGCCGGGATGCGGTCGCTGACGCGGCGCGGATCGTCATCCAGCAGGTTGGCGGCGACGATCTCGTGGTCGTTGTACGAGGTGTGCGTGAAGGCGCCGCGGCCGTTGCAGTCGCCCATCGCCCAGAGCCCGGGCACGCTGGTGCGCAGCTGGTCGTCGACCTCGATGTAGCCGCGTGCATCGCAGATCACGCCGGCGTGCTCGAGCCCGAGGTCGTCGGTGTTCGGGCGGCGGCCCACGGCCACCAGCAGGTGGCTGCCGGTGAGCTCGCGCGGCCGGCCGTCCTGCAGGATGCTYAGGCGGATGGCACCGTCCGCAGCGCGGGCCAGCGAGAAATCGCGCGCCATCGTCAGCACCTCGATGCCCTCGCGCTCGAGGATCGCGCGCACCTCCGCTGACACCTCCGGGTCCTCGCGCGACACCAGGCGCCCGCCGTGCTCCAGCACCGTCACGCGCGCGCCGAAGCGGCGGTGCATCTGCGCGAACTCCAGCCCGATGTAGCTGCCGCCGATCACCAGCAGGTGCTCCGGCACGACGTCGAGCGCCATCATCGAGGTGTTGGTCAGCACCGGCACGTCGGCGATGCCCGGCCAGTCGGGCACGATCGGACGCGCGCCGGCGTTGATGAAGACCTTCGGCGCCTCGAGCACCTCGTCGCCCACCTGCACCCGGTGCGGCCCGACGAAGCGCGCCTGCCCCCACAGCAGGCTCAGGTTCTCCATGCCGCCCAGCCACGACGACAGCGACGCCACCGACTGCGCGACGATCGCATCCTTGCGCGCCTTCACCGCCTTCATGTCGACGCGCACCGCACCGTCGATCACCACGCCGTAGTCCGCTGCACGGCGCGCGACATGCGCGGTGCGCGCACTCGCCACCAGCGTCTTGGTCGGGATGCAGCCGTCGTTGACGCAGGTGCCGCCCAGGTGCTCGCGCTCGACCAGCGCGGTCTTCATGCCGGCGGCGCACAGCCGGGCTGCGAGGAACGGCCCGGCCTGGCCGCTGCCGATCACGATGGCGTCAAATTGGCGTGTCATCAGAATCCTCCATGGAAGCTGCCGCGCATCATGCGCCGGCATTCAAGAAGCCCCGCCTTGGTCGGATTCGCGACAGCGAACTGACAGCCCTCTTCGACGCAGGGCGCTTGACCGGCCCGTTGCGGCTCCGTAGACTTTGCCGCCTGGGCTCACAAGAATTCTTGTGCCCCCACCCAGCCGGCCGCCTGTCATGCGGCACACGACTCCCACACGGAGACGCTCCCCCTTCAACCGGGCCTCGGCGGCCTTGCCGCCGAGGAACATTGCGTCTTCGAGGCCTGCGTGGACACGAGTCGTCATCGGCTGCTCGACAGCCAGTTCCTGCTTCACAGCGCGTTCGGCGATGCCTGGTTCTTCGACCGCATCGCGCGCTCCTACGAGCCTTCGGT
>NZ_JBFUFP010000577.1:0-3430 GCF_056403375.1 Rhizobacter sp. P2_H2 | reverse complement strand
GGTGATGACGGTCGAGCGCCAGGAGTTCAGGAACAGGAACACGATCAGCACCGTGAGCGCCGCGCCCTCGAACAGCGTGCGCTTGACGTTGGCCACCGAGACGCGGATGCCGCGCGAGTTGTCGCGGTTGACCTCGACCTTGACGCCCGGCGGCGTGAGTGCGGCCGATTCGGCCAGCGCCTTGTTCAGCCCGTCGACCACCTCGATGGTGTTCTCGCCCTGCGATTTCTGCACCGACAGCAGCACGGTGCGCTGGCCGTTGTAGAGCGCGAGGCTCTCGATCTCCTGCGGGCCGTCGACCACGTCGGCCACCTGCCACAGCTTGACGGCATTGCCGCCGTTCGCGCCGCGGCGGGCGACGATGATCTCGCGGAAGTCGTCCGGCCGCTTCAGCCGCGCATTGATCTGCACGACGCGCTCCTGCTCGCGTGTGCGGATCGAGCCCATCGGCAGCTCCTGGTTCTCGCTGCGCACCGCGGCGACGACCTGGTCGACGCTCAGGCCCAGCGCATCGAGCGCGGCCGGCCGCACATAGACGTTGATCTCGCGCTCGACACCGCCGATCACGCTGACCGCGCCGACGCCGCGCACGTTTTCGAGCCGCTTCTGCAGCACCTGGGTGGCCCAGGTGGTGAGTTCCTGCGGCGAGCGCTTGCCATCGGCGGACAGCACCGCGACGTTGAAGATCGGCTGGCTGGCCGGGTCGAAGCGCGAGATGCGCGGCTCCTTCACCTCGTCGCGCAGGTTGGGGCGGATCAGCGCGACCTTCTCGCGCACGTCATCGGCCGCCTTGCGTCCGTCGACATCGAGGTTGAACTCGACGATCACGACGGCCGTGCCTTCATACGAGCGCGAGTACAGCGAGTTGATGCCGGCGACGGTGTTGACCGCCTCCTCGATCTTCTTCGTGACCTCGCTCTCGACGATCTCGGGCGAGGCGCCCGGGTAGTCCATCTGCACGACGACGGTCGGGAAATCGATGTTCGGGAACTGGTCGACCGCCAGGCGCTGGTAGCTGAACAGCCCGAGCACGACGAAGGCCAGCATGACCATCGTGGCCATCACCGGATTGCCGATCGAGACGCGGGTGAACCACATGGTGCGGCGGGCCGGTCAGGGGGCCGAGGCCGGGCTGGTGACGCGCACGGCCGTGCCTTCGCGCACCTGGCCGACGGTGCCGCGCAGCAGCGTCATGCCTTCGCCGGCACCTTGCAGCAGCTCGACCTGGCCGTCGCGCTCCAGGCTGCCGGCGACGCTGCCGCGGGCGCCCAGCGTCACCGGGCGCTGCACCACCTTGCCGTCGACCACCGCCAGCACGTAGGGCCGGGCCTGCTCGACGCGCACCGCGTTGGCCGGCACGACCAGTGCGGTCTTGCGCTCGATCTCGATCGCACCGCGCGCGAACAGGCCCTGGCGCAGGCCGGGCTGCGGCTGCAGTTCGAGGTAGACCATCACCGCGCGCGTGCCCGACTGCGTGCTCGGGTTGATGCGCACCACCTTGGCCTGTGCCGGCGTGGCGAGCCCGTCGACCTGCAGCGTGGCCGCCTGGCCGACCTGCACCGTGCCGACGTCTTCGGGGGCGATCGCCGCCTCGAGCTCGATGCGCGACAGGTCGACCACCTCGACCAGTCTGGCGTCGATCGCGACGCGCTCGCCCGGCTGCACCGCGCGCACCGAGACGATGCCGTTGATCGGCGCAATCAGCTGCGCATCGCTGCGCGACTTGCGGGCCAGGTCGACGGCAGCGACCGCCGCGCCGTAGGTGGCCTGGGCCGAGGCCTCGTTCGACACCGAGGTCTCCAGGCCGGTGGCCGAGATGAAGCCCTGGGCGACGAGCGCCTTGTTGTTCTCCAGCGTGCGGCGGGCGATGTCGAGCTGGCCGCGTGCCGACGCGGCGTTCTGCTCGGCCTGGCGCAGGCGCAGCTCGACCTCGGTGGTCTCGAGCTGGCCGATCACCTGGCCGGCCTTGACGCTGTCACCTTCGCGCACCGTCAGCGACCTGACCTCGGCGGCGACCTTGGYGCGCACCACCGCGCTGTTGACCGCCTTCAGGCCGCCCGACACCGCGAGCGTGCGGGCGAACGATTGCGGGCGCAGCACGAGCAGGTCGCCGGGCGCGAGCTCCAGCGCGGCCGGTGCCTTGGTGCTGCCGAGCAGGGCCTGCTCCTGCTTGCGGGCGCTGAGCGCGCGCATCACGAAGCCGCCGATCAGCGCGACGACGACGACGGGCACCGCCCACTTCACCCAGCGCTTCATGAGACGACGGGGGCCGGGTGGCGTTCGATGCCGCGGGTGACGGTGTCCATGTGCTGGAAGATGAAGTCCTGCGGGGACACGAGGGAGGGCACCGGCGAGCAGACGCCCAGCGAGTGCTTGTGCATGCACAGCATGACCATCGGCAGGATCAGCGAGTGCACGGTGAACTCGACGTTGACCGGGCGGAATTCGCCGGCCTCGATGCCGCGCTGCACGACGGTGCCGACCAGCTGCGAGCCCGGCTCGATGACCTGCTCGCGGTAGTAGTCGGCGATGTCGGGAAAGTTGCGCACCTCGGTGACGATCAGCTTGAAGACGGCGGACGCCGGGCTCTCGAAGATGCGCAGCCACCAGCGCGGCAGCACCTCGCGCAGCACCTGGGCGTTGCTGCCGGCGAAGGCGCGCACTTCGTCGACGCCGCTCTGGATCTCGGTCGACACGCGGTCGCGGATCACCGCCTTCAGCAGCTCTTCCTTGCTCGGGTAATAGAGATAGAGCGTGCCCTTGGACACCCCGGCGGCCGCCGCGACTTCTTCCGACCGGGTTGCGGAGAAACCCTTTTCAGAAAAGAGCGCCAAAGCCGCGTCCAGCAGTTCCTGGGGACGGGCTTCCTTGCGGCGCTGGCGGGCGGGGAGGGGGTGGAGGGGGTCGGGGGTACTCATGTCACGGTACTGACTGACTGGTCAGTAATGTAAGGGGTGGGGTGGCGGGGGTCAAGCCGGGGGGAGGGCTGCCGCTATCATCGGCGCTCATTTTTTGCCGGGGAATGCGAGTGGACTTCGTACTGTTGTTGAAGGCGGCGGTGATGGGCGTCGTCGAGGGGCTGACGGAGTTCCTGCCGGTGTCGAGCACGGGGCACCTGATCCTGGCGGGGTCGTTGATGCACTTCAACGATGCGCGCGGCAAGCTGTTCGAGATCGTGATCCAGTCCGCGGCGATCCTGGCCGTGGTGTGGGAATTCCGCGGCCGCATCGGCGGGGTGCTGGGCGGGCTGGGGAGCGACCCGAAGGCACGCCGGCTGCTGCTGAACGTCGGCATCGCGTTCCTGCCGCTGGCGGYGCTGGGCCTGCTGTTCGGCAAGATGCTGAAGGCGAACCTGTTCAACGCGCCGACGGTGGCGACCACCTTCATCGTCGGCGGGCTGATCATCTTGTGGGCCGAGCGGCGCCAGCAC
>NZ_JBFUFP010000576.1:0-3432 GCF_056403375.1 Rhizobacter sp. P2_H2 | reverse complement strand
GTCTTTCAACTGGCGCTAACGAGGAAAAGCCGAGTCTTCTGGATCCTCAAGGCGGACATCACGTCCTGGACGGCGACGGACCCAATGCGGGCGGAGGGCATCGACATGGCACTGGGAAGCCAGGCAAGAGTGAGTTTCCTGCGAACTGGTCTGACGACAAGATCAAGGGCGAGATTTCTGATGTTGCAACAGATCCCGGTTCGAGTCGTACTACTCAGCCCAACGGACGAATCAAGGTGCAGGGAACACGAGATGGCATTGACATAACCGTGATTGTTGAGCCGAACGGCAAGGGTGGTCGCATAGTTACGGGCTTTCCAACAAATACACCGAAAAATCCATGAATCTTACCCAGGGCTTGCTGAATCGGATCAGCGATATGCTCAACCGAGATGCAACAAACTATACCGTCTTCCTCCGACTGTATGAACTATCGGAGAGGTATGGTGTTGACGATTTGAGTGCCTGCATTCGTGAGGCTTTCGGTGAGAGTACGGAGGTCGAAAATGAAGAAGGGATAAGTGTCGAGGATATTCTCGTCGAAATGGGTGAGCTTCTAAGCTACGCCGGAGATTCTGGGGCCGGCCCCAGCGACTCGGTGTTGAACTCAAGGGAGTTTCAGGGGTTGCTTGTCGAGTTGAAGGATTGCACTTTGAGCTTGGCCAAGCAGGCTGACGCAGTGAAGAAATTCTGTTTCAGAGCAGGACATCCTGCATACCCTGTTTTTTGGGACTTTGCCTACGCCTTCTTTGCGGATGGGAAGGTATCAATCCTCATCGGATCCAGTTCCGACTAGCAGCGACCCTTGCGGGCAAGGGCTGGTTGAATACGACGCAGCGTTGATCGATGCACTACGTGATCGCGTCCAGCAACTCGCTCTCGATCTCGATCTGGGTCCGGTTCTGCTGCAAGGCCGAGCCATCGATCAGGAACGTATCTTCGACCCGCTCCCCCAGCGTCGTGATCTTCGCGAGCTGCAGGTTGATGTGGTGGCGTGCCAGCACCCGCGAGATCGCGTACAGCAGCCCGGAGCGGTCGCTGGTCGATACCGACAGCAGCCAGCGCTGGCCGCGCTCGTCCGGGCGCAGCAGCACCCGCGGCGTGATCGGGAACGACTTCACGCGGCGCGACAGCCGGCCACGGCTCGGGTCCGGCAACGGGCCCTCGGCCTTCAACGCGAGCGCCGCCTGCGTCTCCACCAGCGAGATCAGGTCGCGGTAGTGCTGCTCCATCTGCGGGCTGATCACCTGGAAGGTGTCGAGCGCATAGCCGGCACGCGTGGTGTGGATCTTCGCGTCCAGGATGTTGAAGCCGGCGCCGTCGAAGTAGCCGCAGATGCGCGCGAACAGGTCGGGCCGGTCGGGCGCGTACACCAGCACCTGCAGCCCTTCGCCCACCGACGACAGCCGCGCCCGCACGATCGGCTCGGTGCTCGTCACGTGGCGGAACAGCGAGCGCGCATGCCAGGCGATGTCGCCGGCATCGTGCCGCGCGAAATAGCTCAGCTCCAGCGTCTTCCACAGCGGCACCTCGGTGCCCGGCAGCAGCGAGTACAGGTTCAGCGTGTGCCGCGCATCCTGCCGGCGCGCCTCGATCTCGGCGTCCATGTTCGGCGTGGCGCCGCCCAGCGCGCGCAAGGTCAGTCGGTACAGGTCCTCGAGCAGCTTGCCCTTCCAGGCGTTCCACACCTTCGGGCTGGTGCCGCGGATGTCGGCCACCGTCAGCAGGTACAGCGCGGTCAGCCGGCGCTCTGTGCCCACCAGCTGCGCAAAGTTCTCGATCACCTCGGGGTCGCTCAGGTCTTCCTTCTGCGCGATGCGCGACATCGTCAGGTGGCCCTTGACCAGGAACTCGGCCAGCACGGTGTCGTCCTTGTCGAGCCCGTGGTCGCGGCAGAAGCGCCGCACCTCGGTGGCTCCCAGGTCGGAGTGGTCGCCGCCGCGGCCCTTGGCCACGTCGTGGAACAGCGCGGCGATGTACAGCACGTACGGCCGGTCCCAGGTGGAGGCGAGCTGCGAGCAGAACGGGTACTCGTGCGCATGCTCCGGGATGAAGAAGCGCCGCACGTTGCGCAGCACCATCAGGATGTGCTGGTCCACCGTGTAGACGTGGAACAGGTCGTGCTGCATCTGCCCGACGATGCGCCGGAACACCCACAGGTAGCGGCCCAGCACGCTGGTCTGGTTCATCAGCCGGAAGGCATGCGTCTGGCCTTCGGGCTGCTGCAGGATCTGCATGAAGATCGCGCGGTTCGCCGGGTCGCGCCGGAAATCGCCGTCCATCACCTCGCGGGCGTTGTACAGCGCGCGCAGCGTGCGCGCCGACAAGCCCTTGATGCCGGGTGTCTGCTGGTAGACCAGGAAGGTCTCGAGGATGGTGTGCGG
The DNA here is from genome assembly GCF_056403375.1 of Rhizobacter sp. P2_H2. Lineage (NCBI taxonomy): Bacteria > Pseudomonadati > Pseudomonadota > Betaproteobacteria > Burkholderiales > Sphaerotilaceae > Rhizobacter > Rhizobacter sp. P2_H2. Next base: position 1,048 of record NZ_JBFUFP010000576.1, on the reverse strand, counting down.
CTCGCGCTCGTACAGGTCGTCGCTCGCCACCTCGAGCATGCCGGCGCGGTCGAAGAAGTGCGTGCCGATCGGGCGCATCGGCGCATCCTGCGAGCCGTTGATGCGTTCCTCGATGTTGAGCACCAGGATCTGGTTCAGCTGCGTCACCGCCTTGGCCGCCCAGTAGTAGCGGTGCATCAGCTGCTCGGACGCCCGGCGCATCTGCGTGGTCTCGTAGCCGAAGCTCTCGGCCACCGCGGTCTGCAGGTCGAACACCAGCCGGTCCTCGCGGCGGCCGGCCACCATGTGCAGCCGCGCGCGGATCAGGCGCAGCAGGCCCTCGTTGCGCTGCAGCTGCTTCACCTCGAACGGCGTGATCAGCCCCTTCGTCGCGAGCTCGGTCCAGGTGCGGCCCAGGCCCGCCGCGCGCGCGATCCAGACCACCATCTGCAGGTCGCGCAGGCCGCCGGGGCTTTCCTTGCAGTTCGGCTCCAGCGAGTAGGGCGTGTCCTCGTACTTCTGGTGGCGCTGGCGCATCTCCAGCGTCTTCGCGCGCAGGAAGGCCTTCGGGTCCATCGCGGCCGCATTCGCGCGCCGGAAGGCGTTGAACACGCGCTTCGAGCCGCACAGGTAGCGCGATTCGAGCAGCGCGGTCTGCACCGTCACGTCGCCATGCGCCTCGGCGACGCATTCGTCGACGGTGCGCACGCTCGAGCCGATCTCCAGCCCCAGGTCCCAGCAGGCGGTGATGAAGCCCTCGACCGAGGATTTCAGCGCATCGTTGTCGGAGCCTGGCGCGCCGATGCGGGCGTTGTGCAGCGCATCTCCGGGCGGCAGCAGCACCAGCACGTCAACGTCGGAGTGTGGGTACAGCTCGGCACGCCCGTAGCCGCCGACGGCCAGCAGCGCGGCACCCGGCGGCATCATCGCGTGCTCCCACAGGCCGAGCAGCGTCTGGTCGACGTGGCGGGCCAGCGCCCGCACCAGCCGGGTCGCGGCCGGCGCGGTGGCGCGCGACTCGCGGAAGTGCGCCATCAGCGCCGCCTTGCCCTCGCGGAAGCGGCTGCGC
>NZ_JBFUFP010000575.1:0-3444 GCF_056403375.1 Rhizobacter sp. P2_H2 | reverse complement strand
CCCTTGCTTCAGCCGCCGTTGCGCCAGCGGATCGCGGTCGGGCCCGCCCACGCGCGACAGCGRCACCCAACCGCGCACGCGCCCCCTGGACCGCATCCAGCCCTGGGGACGCCCCTGCTCATCGAGCCGGCGCAGCACCATGCCCGCGCCATCCACGCGCGACGGATCGATGCGCGGCTTGCCCGGGATGTCGCACCAGGCCTCGGTCAGCGCGACGTGAAACTGGCGCTGGACCGGCTGGAACAGTTTGAGCCGGCCCTTGGCGTCGTGGGCCTTGGCGACCAGCGCGCCCAGGCGGGTGCGGCCGGCCGGAGTGCGCAGGTCGTCCAGCGTCGCGGGCAGGAAATCGTCCTCGGTCCGCTGCAGGATCATCGGCCGCAAGCCCAGGCCGGGCAGGTCGCGCAGTGCGCCGATCGCGATCGTGTGGGTGGCGTGCATGGCGTTCACCAGACGTTGCCCGCGCCGGGCGTGTAGCTGGTGCCCATCACCGTGTCGGCCTTCAGCGTCACGCACTTGACCATGCCGCTGAAGTCGGCCATCGCTGCGTCGACCTTCACCATGCCGGCCGTGACGTCCACGCTGGACGCCTGTACCGTCACCTTGGCGGAGGCCTGCACGGTGATGCCGGAGGTCTCGAGCTTGATGCTGTTGCCGTTGCTGTCCTCCAGCGTGATCTCGCCGGGGCCGTCCTTCAGGGTCACCGACTGGCCACCGGGCGTTTCCAGCAGCATCGTCTCCTGGCCGTCCTGGTCGTCCAGCGTGATGGTGATGCCGTTCTTCGACTTGATGCGCTTGTAGCGGTTGCGTCCGCCGGACTCGGTGTCGGCCGGTGCCTTCGCTGCGCCATTCCACAGCCCGCCGACGATCAGCGGGAAGCGCGCATCGCCCTGCACGAACATCACCAGCACTTCGTCGCCCACGTCGGGCAGGAAGAAGCAGCCGCGGTCGTCGCCGGCGAACGGCGCGACGACGCGCGCCCACATCGGCGCGTCCTGGTTCGCCACGCCATCGAAGGCGATCAGCTTCACCTGCACGCGGTTGGCCTGCAGCGGATCGTCGAGCGAACTGACGGTGGCAAGCTGGCCCGTGCCGCTCCAGGCGGGCAGGGCCGATGGAAGAAAGTGGTTGTCGCGTTTCATCGCTCAGTTTCCAAGCCAGGCGCACTCGGCGCTGAATTCGGTGCGGTAGCCCTGCTTCATGTCGAACAGGTGGCAGGCCCGCACCACGTAGTAGCTGTTGTCGAACTGCGGCGAGACGCCGGCGAGCTTCACGCTGGCCCCGACGCGCAGCTTCGCGTTGCCTTCGGCCACGCCTTCTGCGCGCACGAAGCGGCGCGCACGCTGGTCGAGCGCGGCCTCGGCCACCGCGCGGGCCTCGTCGTCGCTCGCCACCGGCGGGGCCGACAGGTGCTCGGGCCGCTTGCCGAAGACTTCCTGGGCCCATGCGAGCCCGTTCTTGCCGCTGCCCGGGCCCGCGTTCGTGATGCTCGAGGCCTCGCCCTTCACGGCCGATCCCTCGGTCGCATTCCATCCGGCCACGCTGACGGCCGTGGCCTGGTGCGCGAGATCGGCACAGACGCGCACGCGCGCCAGCTGGCTGTACATCGTCAGCTCGATCTCACCGCGGCCGGCGTCCTGGCGCGGCGCCACCTGCAGCTGCGAACCAACCACCTGCAGGTCGGCGTCGAAGCGCGCGAGCAGCCGGCGCAGGAAGCCGAGGTCGGTCTCGTTCAGCTGCGCCCAGGTCGCCACCGGCGAGGTCAATGCGCTCACGCCGGCCTGCAGCCCCATCTCGCCGGCGACGGCCTTCACCACGTCGGCAGGCGACATGTCGGTGTAGACCTTGCTGCGCCGTCCGCGCCGCGCGGCGGTGAGGGCGTCCTCGGCCARCACCACGAGCTCGGGCGGCTCACCGTACTTGCAGTCCATCTCGAGCGCGCTGACGTGCCCCTTGAAGATCTCGCGCGGCGCGCTCTCGTCGCCGCTGTAGACGCCGATCTCGGCGCCCAGCTTGAGCGCCGAGTCGCCCTTGAACGCCAGCTCGGCGCGGCCGTCGCCGTTGGCCACCCAGTTGACCAGGCGCAGCTCCAGCGTGCTCATGCCGCCTTCGGACTCTTCCATGCGCAAGGCCGTCATCAGCGTGCCCAGCCGCTCGTCCGGCTGGCCGCCCAGGCGCAAGGTCGGGCGGGCGCTGAAGATGGCCGATTCGCTGACGGTGGTCTCGGGCATGGTGGTCTCGTCGTGTGCTCGTCACTCGTCGCAAAGGCGGGCCAGGCGTTCGTCGCGCAGGCGCAGGAGTTGCATCAGCGGTTCCTTCAGGTCCTCGGGCGGGGCCTTGGGCGCAGGGGCCGAAGGGGGGGCTGTGGAGGGTGCGTCGCGCTGGATGTCGGCACTGACGTGCTCGAAGGTGATGCCCATGTTCAGACTCCTAAGTCGATGCGGCCGTGCAGGTCGGCGGTGGCGCCCACGTCGGCCGAGAGGCTGCCGCCACCGTGCACCTCGGCACGGCCGCCGGAAGTGAAGGACGCAGCGCCCGAGATGCCGGGCGCGGGCAGCAAGGCGGCGCGGGCATCGAACACGCTGACGCTGGAACTGCTGGTGCTGCCCACGCGCAAGCCGTCGAAGGCCGCGCCGGCGGTGCTTGTCAGCGTCAGGCCGCCACTGCCACCGATGCCCAGGCCGGCACTGGCGCCGACGCCGATGCCGCCGCTCAAGCCGCCGCTCAAGCCGCCGCTGATTCCGACGCCACCAGTGATGCCGCCACCGATTCCGCCACTCACCCCACCGCCGACGCCCATCCCGACTCCGACACCTGCACCCAGCGACAAGCCGGCGCCGGCACCGACCGAAAAATCAGCCGCGGCCGCAAGACTCACGCTGCCACCGACGTTCAGCGACGCCTCGGCGCCGAAACGCAGGCTGGCCGAGCCATTCGCCTCGGCGATGGCACGTGCGGCTCGCTGGTCGCCGAGCGCGCCGGCCACGTCGCTCGGTCCCGAGCCGGGCGCCGCCGCGACGGGGTCGGGTGTCGTGCCCTGGTCGACCTTGGCACGCTTGCCCTTCTGGAACTCGACCTCCTGGCCAGCCAGCGTCATGTTCACGCTGGCGCGCAGCGGCACGCCGTCGGCGGAGAAGAAGTCCAGCGTCTCCTTGAACTGCTCGACCACGCCGGTGAAGCTGAAGGCGCCCCAGCCGAACTCCACCTTGGGTACGAACTGCTTGCTGCCGTCCTTGGCGGGTCGCAGCAGCAGGGCCAGGTTGTTGGTCTGGGTGCGCACGTTGATGCCGGTGTCGGTGCTGTCGAACACCAGCGTCATCGTCAGCTTGGCATTGGTCTTCTTGACGAACTGGCGTGCCTTGTTGTCGCCGTTGCGATCGTCGAACTCCGCGCTCAGGCTGTACTCGACGGACGCGGGATTGAACTGCAGCTTGAACTGCCTGGTGG
>NZ_JBFUFP010000574.1:0-3450 GCF_056403375.1 Rhizobacter sp. P2_H2 | reverse complement strand
ACCAGCTGCCGTCAGCGGCCCGGTAGGCGGCCGGCAGCTTCTCGACGCCTTTCCCGGCATGGGGCTCGACCATCGCGCCGATGCGCGGGTCGAGCATGTTCGTCACCGCCCAGCCCCAGATCACGTCGTGCTGCGGGTTGCTCGCCTCGGCCAGGATGCGTGCACCCAGGTCGCCGGTGGACAGGCGCAGCACCTTCACGTCGACGTCCGGCAGGCTCCGCTTCGCCGCCGCCACGTACTCGGCGATCTCGTTCTCCTCCAGCGCGGTGTACGCGGTGATCGTGCCGGCCCGGGCCAGCCCGGGAACGGCGAGCGCGGTGAACAGCATGGCGGCAAGCAGGGGGCGATGGACGGTCATGGACTTCTCCGGTGGATGCCTCAAACGAGGGCGGGACAACAGGGGCGGGACACCAGCACAGGGCACGCTTCATGCATTCGCGTTGTGCGTTTCCTGGCGTTTGTGCAAATCTGTGTATTTCCACATGACGCTCCCGCACGATGCATGCCAACCCACGAGGTCCTCGATGAGCGATGAAGCGCTGTCCTCCGCCCCATCCGCCCTGCTGCCGGACGACGATGTCCGGTTGGCCCAACAGCTGGCCGATGAAGCCGGCAGGCTGGCGCTGCGCTGGTTCCGCGGCCGCGTCGAGGTGCTGACGAAGGCCGACGACAGCCCGGTGACGGTCGCCGACCGCGAGGTCGAGCGCATGCTGCGCGAGCGCATCACCGCGGCGCGACCCGACGACGGCCTGCTCGGCGAGGAACACGGCCGCGAACGGCTCGATGCGGAACGGGTCTGGGTGATCGACCCGATCGACGGCACGAAGGCCTTCATCACCGGCTCGCCGCTCTGGGGCAACCTGCTGGCGCTGCTGTGGCGCGGCCGGCCGGTTGTCGGCGTCGTGAACCTGCCGGCGCTCGGCGAGTGCTGGGTGGGACGCGCCGGACAGCCGAGCCGCTGGAACGGCGCGCCGTGCCGCAGCAGCGGCTGCACGCGGCTGGCCGACGCCCGGGTCTACACCACCTCGCCCGACGCCTTCGATGCCGACGGCTGGCGCGCCTTCGACGCGCTGAGCCGGCGTGCCGCGCTGCGGCGCTTCGGCGGCGATTGCCACAGCTACGGCTCATTGGCTTCCGGCCACGTCGACCTGGTGGTCGAGAGCGGGCTGCAGCCCTACGACTTCCTGGCACTGGTGCCGGTGATCGAGGGCGCCGGCGGCGTCATCACCGATTGGCAAGGCCGCGCGCTGCACATGGGTTCTGACGGTCGGGTGGTCGCGGCGGCCACGCTGGAACTGCAGGCCCAGGCGCTGGCCGCGCTGGCTTGAAGCCGTGACTTGAAACCGTGGCCGGACGCGCCATGTGCAAGGAGTCACAGTCGGCCGCTTGCGCTCAGCGGCAACCGCTCTAAGATGGGCCATCCGACCGCAGCCCCTGGCACCAGACCATGGAGAACACCATGACGAGACAACGTTCGGCCCTGGACCTCCTGTCGCAGTACGCGGCCTACCACCGCGACCGCCGCAACATCACCACCCATTTCTTCGGCATCCCGCTGATCGTGTTCGCCGTCAGCGTGCTGCTCGCCAAACCGGCCTTCACCCTCGGCAACCTCGCCCTCACCCCCGCCTGGATCGCCTGGGGCCTCGCCACCATCTGGTATCTGACGCGAGGCAACCTCACCCTCGGGCTCGCGGTCAGCCTCGTCAACGGCGTGCTGACCGTGCTGGCGCAGCAGGTCTCGGGCGGCAGCCTCGCCAGCTGGCTCGGCTGGGGCCTCGGCAGCTTCATCGCCGGCTGGGTCATCCAGTTCATCGGCCACTACTACGAAGGGCGCAAACCGGCCTTCGTCGACGACCTCATCGGCCTGCTCGTCGGCCCGATGTTCGTCACGGCCGAAGTGATGTTCGCGCTGGGCTGGGGCCGGCCGCTGCTGGCCGAGATCGAGCGCCGGGTCGGCCCGACCGTGCTGCGCGACCTCGCCCACCCCGCCGCCTGATTCGTGACCCTCCGCCAGGTTCGGCGCGCCGCGCTGGCGCTGGCGGCGCTGCTGGTCCTGGCCATCGCCTTCCTGGTGGTCCAGGCCCGGCGCCATCCTCCGCTCGATGAGTTCCGCCCGCTGACGCTGCCGCCGGCCCCCGCCGGCTCGGCCGTCACGGTGCGCTTCGCCGGCGTCGCGACGCTGCTGTTCGACGACGGCGAAACCGCCTGGATGACCGACGGCTTCTTCTCGCGGCCCGGCATGCGCCAGACCTTCTTCGGGCGCATCGGGCCCGACGCCGCAGCCATCGACAGCGCCCTGAAGCGCCTGGGCATCACCCGGCTGGCCGCCGTCGTCCCCGTGCATTCCCACTACGACCACGCGATGGACTCGCCCACCGTCGCGCTGCGCACCGGTGCCGTGCTGATCGGCTCCAACTCGACGATGCAGATCGGCTTCGGTGCCGGCCTGCCACGGGCCCAGCTGTATGAGGTGCACGCGGGCGAGGCCGTCGCGCTCGGCAAGTTCCGGCTGACCTTCATCGCGTCACGCCACAGCCCGACGCCGTGGAGCGACGGCGTGTCGGTGGAGAACATCGCAGCACCCGTCGTCCCGCCGACGCGCGCACCAGCCTGGCGCGAGGGCCAGGTGTGGAGCATCGTCGTCGAGCACGCCTCGGGCGGCCGCTGGCTGATCGAAGGCAGCGCCGGCTTCATCCCCGGCGCCTTGGCCGGCCGCCGGGTCGACACCGTGTTCCTCGGCGTCGGCACGCTCGGCCGCAAGGACGACGCCTACCGCAGCGCCTACTGGCATGAGACGGTGCAGCTGACCGGCGCAAAACGCGTCGTGCCGATCCACTGGGACGACTTCTGGCAGCCGCTCGATCAGCCGCTGCAGGCGATGCCGTTGCTGTTCGACGATTTCGGCGTGACGATGGCCGATCTCTCGCGGCGGGCAAAGCAGGATGGCGTCGAGTTGCGCCTGCCACCGCTGTTCACGCCGTTCACGCCGTAGCGCCGCTCCTCAATCCGCCCAGGTGACCACCCCACTCCACGCCGTCACCAGCACCACGATGCCGAACACGATGCGGTACCAGGCGAACGGCACGAAGGTGTGCGTGGAGATGTAGCGCAGCAGCCAGCGCACGCAGAAGAACGCCGAGATGAAGGCGGCCACCATGCCGACCACCCACATGCCCAGGTCGTCGACCGACAGCAGCGCGCGCTCCTTGTAGAGCGAATACACCGACGCGACGCCCAGCGTCGGGATCGCCAGGTAGAAGGTGAACTCGGTCGCCACCTGCCTCGACAGCCCGAACAGCATCCCGCCGATGATCGTGGCGCCCGAGCGGCTCGTGCCCGGGATCAGCGCGAAGGCCTGCGCGATGCCGACCTTCAGCGCATCCAGCGGCGTCAGGTCGTCGACCGAATGCACCCGCACGCTGTGCTGGCGCCGCTCGGCCCACAAGA
>NZ_JBFUFP010000573.1:0-3469 GCF_056403375.1 Rhizobacter sp. P2_H2 | reverse complement strand
GACGTGCACCTGTGGATGATCGACCAGCACCTCGGCCGGCGCAGCCTGTCGGACTACCAACGCGGCGTGCTCGCGCTGCGCAAGCGCGAGATCGTCTCCGGCCAGCGTGCGCGCCGCGCCGCCGAACCGGCGGAGGCCGCCTCGCCCGCACCGGTGGCCGCAGCGCCCGCGCTCGACACCCGCGAGGCGCTCGCGAAAGCCGCGCGCATCAGCAGCAACCAGGTCGCGATGATCGAGAAGATCCGCCAGCAGGCGGCGCCAGAAGTGGTCGAGGCGGTGAAGGCCGGCACGATCTCGATCAACGCGGCGGCCGCCGTTGCCAGCCTGCCGGCCGAGGAGCAGGTGGCCGCCGCGGCGGCCGGCAAGGACGAGCTGAAGCAGGCCGCCAAGCGGGCGCGCGAATCGCGCCGCAAGGCGCCGGCCGAGGAGTCCACGGCAGCACCACAGGCGCAGCAGGAATCACCGCCAGCGCAGCCGCACGACGGCGCCGACACCGTCGACTCGCTGCGCCAGCGTGTCACCGCCCTGACCGCCGAGAACGCTGCGCTGAAGCTGAAGATCGCCGACCTGCACGCCCAGCTGCGCGCCCACGCCGGCGAGGCCGACACCGCGCCGTTCTGATCCACGGTATAGTTTCCGCTGCAATGGATACACATATGTGTATCCATAACCGGAGACCCCGATGAACACCAAAGACGCCGGCATGCGGRTCCGCATCGAGCGGGATCTGCGAGATGCCTTCGTGCAGGCCTGCCAGTCGCAGGGCCTGGCGGCCGCCGAAGTGCTGCGCGACTTCATGCGCAGCTTCGCGGCCAAGCACTCCGCCGAGCAGGCGCAGCTGTTTGGGCAGTCCAAGCCCGAACGGCCGTGAAGGAGCCGGCCATGATCGTGCTGAAGGACACCCAGGCGAAGTTGCTCGGCGCGCTGCAGGCCGTCTGCGGCATCGTCGAGCGGCGGCACACCCTGCCCGTGCTCGCCAACGTGCTGATCCGCAAGAGCGGCCCGTCGATCGCGCTGATCACCTCGGACCTCGACATCGAGGTCGGCCACGCGGTCGAACTGGGCGGCGATGCCGGCGAGTTCGCCACCACCGTGTCGGCGCGCAAGCTGATCGACATCCTGAAGGCGATGCCGCCCGACCAGATCGTCACGCTGACCGCCGAACCCGGCCGCCTGCGGCTGCAGGGCGGGCGCAGCCGCTTCACGCTGCACACGCTGCCGGCCGAGCAGTTCCCGCTGGTCGCRCGGGCGCCGCATGCCACCACGCTGCGCCTGCCGCAGCACGTGCTGAAGTCGCTGGTCGACCAGGTGAGCTTCGCGATGGCGGCGCACGACATCCGCTACTTCCTGAACGGCGTGCTGTTCAACACCGACGGCCGTCTCGTGCGGCTCGTCGCGACCGACGGCAACCGGCTCGCGCTGGCCGAGGCAACGGTCGACGCCGAACTGCCGGCACAGCAGGTGATCCTGCCGCGCAAGGCGGTGCACGAGCTGCAGCGCCACCTGCTCGACGACCAGGGCGACGGCAGCGCCGGCGTCGAGATCCGGCTCGCGCCCGCACAGGCCAGCTTCGAGCTCAACGGCATCAGCTTCATCACCAAGCTGATCGAGGGCCGYTACCCCGACTTCAACCGCGCGATCCCGAAGGCCAACCCGCATGCCGTGACGCTCGGCCGCGCCGCGCTGCTCGAATGCCTGCAGCGCGCCTCGCTGATGACCAGCGACAAGTTCCGCGGCATCCGGCTGAGCCTCGCGCCGGGTGCGCTGCGCATCGTCTCGAGCAACGCCGAGCGCGAGGAGGCCGACGAAGACATCGATGTCGACTACGGCGGCGCGCCCCTCGAGATCGGCTTCAACGTGACCTACCTGACCGAGGTGCTCGGCGAGACCGACGCCGAGATGGTGACGATGGCGCTGCAGGATGCCGCCTCGGCGGTGTTGTTCACCTTTCCCGAGCGCAGCGACTTCAAGTACGTGGTCAGCCCGATGCGGCTCTGACGTGAAGACTCCGACGTGAATCGGGCCCTTCCGATCAATAGTTTTTCTCCATCGACTTGATTCAGTCAATTAATCCCGCAAATGCTGCAGTGCGGTCAAAATTCGTCCCGCTAGTTCGTTTTTCTACCCACAGAGCACCAAGGAAATCACCCGATGTCGCTGATCAACACCCAAGTCCAACCGTTCAAGGTCGAAGCCTTCCACAACGGCAAGTTCATCGAAGTCACCGAAGCGAGCCTGAAGGGCAAGTGGTCGACGCTGATCTTCATGCCGGCCGCCTTCACCTTCAACTGCCCGACCGAAGTCGAAGACGCTGCCGACAACTACGCCGAATTCCAGAAGCTGGGCACCGAGGTCTACATCGTCACGACCGACACCCACTTCGCGCACAAGGTGTGGCACGAGACCTCGCCGGCCGTCGGCAAGGCCAAGTTCCCGCTGATCGGCGACCCGACGCACAAGCTGACGCGCGCATTCGGCGTGCACATCGAGGAAGAAGGCCTGGCGCTGCGCGGCACCTTCGTGATCAACCCCGATGGCGTCATCAAGACCGTCGAAGTGCACGACAACGCGATCGCGCGTGACGTGAAGGAAACCCTGCGCAAGCTGAAGGCCGCGCAGTACGTTGCCAAGAACCCTGGCCAGGTCTGCCCGGCCAAGTGGAACGAAGGCGCCGCCACGCTGACGCCGTCGCTCGACCTCGTCGGCAAGATCTAAGACCTCTCTCTCGCTTTTTCCCTGTTCTGCCGCTCTGCGGCCCCGCCTTCGGGCGGGGTCCTGGGCGGAGCTTTCCCCGGCTTTCCCGAATAACACGAAACAAAGGACGATCACCATGTTGGACGCCACCCTCCAGGCCCAGCTCAAGGGCTACCTGCAACGCCTGACGCAGCCGGTTGAACTGGTGGCGTCGCTCGATGACCGTCCCGCTTCGCGCGAGATGCGCGAGCTGCTCGAGGAGATCGCCGGCCTGAGCGAGCTGGTGAGCCTGCGCCTGGACGGCACCGACACGCGCCGCCCCTCGTTCAACATCAGCCGTGCCGGTGCCGGGATGGGCGTGCGCTTCGCCGCGATCCCGATGGGCCATGAGTTCACGTCGCTGGTGCTGGCGCTGCTGCAGGCCGGCGGCCACCCGCCGAAGGTCGAGGCCGAAGTGATCGAGCAGATCAAGTCGCTGACCCGCGAGGATGGCGGCGACTTCGTGTTCGAGACCTACATGTCGCTGACCTGCCACAACTGCCCCGACGTCGTGCAGGCGCTGAACCTGATGGCGGTGCTGAACCCGCGCATCAAGCACGTCGCGATCGACGGCGGCCTGTTCCAGGACGAAGTGGAAGGCCGCCAGATCATGGCCGTGCCGACCGTCTACCTGAACGGCGAGGTGTTCGGCTCGGGCCGCATGGAGGTCTCGGAGATCCTGACCAAGGTCGACACCGGTGCTTCGGCGCGCGTGGCGGCCAAGCTGGGCCAGAAG
>NZ_JBFUFP010000572.1:0-3471 GCF_056403375.1 Rhizobacter sp. P2_H2 | reverse complement strand
GATCAGGTCGGCGCGCAGCGTGCCCAGGCCGTGCAGCCGCTCGCGCAGCACCTCGGCCGCGAGCCGCGCGCGCGCCTCGGCCCGCGGGCCGGCGTACGAGATCTCGCCTTCGGCCAGCCAGCCGGTCTCGTGGCACACGTTCACCTTCAACTGCGCCGGTCGGGCATGGCCGCGCACGCCGTCGAGCCGTACACGGTCGGGGCCGAGCTGCCGCACCTGCGCCTGGCCGATGTCGGCCACGACGTCGGGCGTCAGGTAGGCGAAGGGGTCGTGCACCTCGTAGAGCAGCTGCTCCTTCACGGTGTGCTCGTCGATGCGCCCGCCGGTGCCGGCGGGCTTCGTGATGACGCAGCCGCCRTCGGCATCGATCTCGGCGATCGGGTAGCCGAGCGCCGCGAGGCCGGGCACGTCCTTGTAGCCCGGATCGGCGTAATAGCCGCCGCTGACCTGCGCGCCGCATTCGAGCAGGTGCCCGGCCATCGTCGCACCGGCGATGCGGTCCCAGTCGTCGCGCGCCCAGCCGAAGTGCGCAAGTGCCGGGCCGACGGTCAGCGACGGATCGGCGACCCGCCCGCAGACGACGATCTCGGCGCCGGCCAGCAGCGCATCGGCGATCGCCTCGGCGCCGAGGTAGGCGTTGGCCGCGACGATGTTCAGCGCGGCCGCCTGGGGCCCCAGCGCGTCGAGCAGCAGGCCGCGGTGCGCATCGCCGGCGAGGTCGTCGCCCGACACCACCGCGATGCGCGGCACGCGCACACCCAGCTCGCGCGCCAGCGCCGCGATGTGCCGCGCCGCGCCCTGCGGGTTGGCCGCGCCGAAGTTGCTGACGATGCGCAGGCCGCCGGCCAGGCAGCGCGCGAGCACCGGCCGCAGCAGGTCATCGAGCAGCGGCTCGTAGCCGCCCAGCGGATCGTCGCGGCGCGCCAGCTGCGCCAGCGCCAGCGTGCGCTCGGCCAGCGTCTCGAAGATCAGCACGCCGGGGCCGCCGGCGGCGAGCAGCACATCAACCACCGGGCCGGCCGCATCGGTGCGGTCGCCCGAGAAGCCGGCGGCGCAGCCGATGCGCAAGGGTTGTCGATTCATCGGGCCGACTGTAGGCAGCGGCGATTAATATGGGAATTCGCAATTTCGGATGAGTTGATCTGCAATGCAAATGAATGTCTCGACCCGGCAGTTGCGCGCCTTCGTGCTGCTGGCGGGGCAGCGCAACTTCACGCGGGCCGCGGCGGCGATGCACTTGTCGCAGCCGGCCTTCAGTGCACTGATCCGCCAGCTGGAGGAGGCGCTCGGGCTGCGGTTGTTCGACCGCAGCACGCGCTCGGTGGAGCTGACGGCCGAGGGCCGCGAGTTCGAGCTGTCGGCGCGGCGCGTGCTCGACGAGTTCGACAGCGCACTGGCCGGCGTGCGCGACCAGGCCGCGCGGCGGCGCGGGCGGGTCTCGATCGCGCTGCTGCCGTCGCTCGCGGCCGGCTGGCTGCCGCCGGTGCTGGCGGGGTTCCGCGCTGCCTGGCCGGGCATCGAGCTGCAGGTGGCCGACGTGCTGTCGGAGCCGTGCATCGAGCTCGTGCGCAGCGGGCATGCGGACTTCGCGCTCGCGGCCACGCGGGCCGAGACGCCCGAGCTGCGCGCCGAGCCGTTCTGCAGCGACGACTTCCACCTGGTGTGCCCGGCGCGCCATCCGCTGGCCCGCCTGGCCGAGGTGCGGCCGAAGGACGTGGCGGCCTGGCCCTTCATCCACCTGTCGCGCACATCGAGCGTGCGGCAGTACCTGGATGCGGCGACGCATCCGCAGGTGATGAACGCGGTGCTGGAGGTCGACCAGCTCGCCACCGTGATGGGCATGGTGCGCGCGGGGCTGGGCGTGAGCATCGTGCCGTGGCTGACGCTGTTCCACTTCAAGGCGCCCGGCGTGGTCACGCGGCCGCTGGCGTGGACCGGGCTGCAAAGGCAGCTCTACCTGGTGCGGCGGCGCGACCGCGGGCTGTCGGTGGCGGCGCAGGGCTTGTACGAGTGGGTGATGGCGCGGCCGCCGGAGGGGACGAAATCTGCAGCCGGTGGCAGCCGCGTCAGCCGCAAGAAGCCGACCCGCAGCCCGTGATCCCGCCCGCCGGCAGCGCCTGCGGCAGCCGCACCTCGCCGCTCACCGGGTCGTAGCCGACACCCCGCAGATGCAGCGCCAACGCCGCGTCCATCGTCTGCGCATGCGTCGGGAACCAGACGGCCAACTCATCGGCCATCTGGCGGATCATCGCCACCTGCCCGCGCGCCGCGCCTTCGCGCATCACCTCGAGCACCACGCGGTGCTGGGTCGCGTGGCAGTTGCCGGAGGCGAAGCCGGTGTCGCGCATCCAGCGGTCCTCCTGGTCGAAATGCCCTTGCGTGTGCTCGACGAGCGCATCCCAGGCAGTACGCACCGCCTCGTCATCGGCGGTCGCCACCTGCGCCAGCAGGTCGACGAACGCCTGGTGCGTGTGGTCCATTGCCTCCAGCCCGAGCGCGAGGCCGTCGGACCAGGCCAGGCGTGGCCGCGGCGGAGGAAGGGGGGCGGACAGCGATTGCGGATCGACGGCAAGGGCAGACATGGTGATGGGGCGGCAGGGCAGAGTCGAAAGCCCGATCCTGGGCCGCATCGGGCGGCGTGTCGTTGCGGCCGATCAAGTCAGAACGGGCCGCTCTCCAGCCAGCGTTCGATCTGCGGGCGCCGATCGTTGCCCCAGAACGGCTCGCCATCGAGCACGAAGAACGGGGCACCGAACACGCCGGCCGCGATTGCCGCGTCATTGACCTGGCGCAGGCGGTCCTTCCAGACCGGATCGGTCCAGACGCGCTCGGCCGCGCCGGCCTCGAAGCCGAGATCGGACGCCAGCCCGGCCAGTGCCGCGGCATCACCCAGGTCGACACCGCGCGTGAAGTACGCGCGCAGGCACAGCCGGGCCCAGGCCACGGCGCGCGCCGGATCGCTGTCGTGCAGGAACCAGAACACGCGCGAGGCGTTCTGCGTGGCGATCGGGAATTTCGCCGGCATCGCGAGCGGCACGCCGGCGAAGCGCGCCGAGCGTTCGAAGTCGTGCAGCGAGTACTCGCGCTTGACCGGGTGCGAGACGGGGCTCTTCAGCTCAGCGGCCTGGAACACCGCGCCGAGCATCACCGCCTTCCACGCGACGGTGCGGCCGTGGCGCGCCGCCAGGGCCTCGATCCATTCGGAGGCGATGTAGGAGTACGGGGATGAGAAGTCGAAGTAGAAGTCGATGGGGGTGTTCATGCCAGCGCCCGCCCGATCAGGATCTTCTGCACGTCGCTCGTGCCTTCGTAAATCTGGCACACCCGCACGTCGCGGTAGATGCGCTCGACCGGGAAATCGCTCACGTACCCATACCCGCCATGGATCTGGATCGCCTCGCTGCACACGCGCTCGGCCATCTCGCTCGCGAACAGCTTGCCCATCGCGGCCTCCTTCAGGCACGGCTGGCC
>NZ_JBFUFP010000571.1:0-3477 GCF_056403375.1 Rhizobacter sp. P2_H2 | reverse complement strand
AGCTCAGTTGGAGACCGCGTGCACTTGGCTAGCCTTCGATGCCGCTGATTTTCACAATGAGCGACCGATCTTCCGGCCTCTCGTCACGGACGCAAGCTCAGACGCTTTCTCAGATTGAGACCGTCGCCCCCGGTTGCCGCACCGACTCGGGGCCCTCTTCACCATCCTCCGCCTCCTCCCCCAGGAACCCCCCGCTCTGATGCGCCCACAGGCGCGCATACAACCCGCCCTGCGCCAGCAGGCTGCGGTGGTCGCCCTCCTCGACGATGCGCCCCTTGTCGAGSACGAYSAGCCKGTCCATCGCCGCGATGGTCGACAGCCGGTGCGCGATCGCGACCACCGTCTTGCCTTCCATCAGCCGGTACAGGCTGGCCTGGATCGCCGCCTCGACCTCGGAGTCGAGCGCGCTGGTGGCCTCATCGAGCAACAGGACCGGCGCGTCCTTCAGCATCACGCGGGCGATCGCGATGCGCTGGCGCTGGCCGCCGGAGAGCTTCACGCCGCGCTCGCCGACATGCGCGTCGTAGGCCTGGCGCCCCTTCGGGTCGGTCAGCCCCTGGATGAACTCATGCGCCTCGGCGCGCCTGGCCGCGGCGGTCATCTGCAGATCGTCGGCATCGGGCCGGCCGTAGAGGATGTTGTCGCGCACCGAGCGGTGCAGCAGCGAGGTGTCCTGCGTCACCATGCCGATCTGCGCACGCAGGCTGTCCTGCGTCACGCCGGCGATGTCCTGCCCGTCGATCAGCACGCGGCCCGATTCGACGTCGTAGAAGCGCAGCAGCAGGTTCACGATCGTCGACTTGCCGGCGCCCGAGCGCCCGACCAGCCCGATCTTCTCGCCCGGGCGGATGTGCAGCGACAGGCCGTCGRTCACCGGCTTGCTGCCGCCGTATGCGAAACCGACCTGCTCGAAGCGGATCTCGCCGCGCGTCACCGACAGCGTGCGCGCATCGGGCCGGTCGACCACCGCCTGCGGGCGCGACAAGGTGTTGATGCCGTCGTGCACCGTGCCGATGTGCTCGAACAGCGACGCCATCTCCCACATGATCCAGTGCGAGATGCCGTTCAGGCGCAGCGCCATCGCGGTGGCCGCCGCGACCGCGCCGATGCCGAGTTCGCCCTGCACCCACAGCCACAGCGTGGCGCCGGTGGTCGACATGATCAGCCCGATGCTCAGGCTGTGGTTCACGATCTCGAAGCCGCTCACCAGCCGCATCTGCGCATAGGCGGTCTGCATGAACTCCTGCATCGCCGAGCGCGCGAAGCCGGCCTCGCGCTGCGCGTGCGAGAACAGCTTGACGGTGGCAATGTTGGTGTAGGCGTCGGTGATGCGGCCGGTCATCAGCGAACGCGCATCGGCCTGCGCCTGCCCGATCTTGCCCAGCCGCGGCACGAAGTAACGCAGCGCCGCGATGTACAGGCCCAGCCAGCCGAGGAAGGGCAGCAGCAGGCGCGCGTCGAAGGTGCCGACCACCGCGGCCATCGTCGTGAAGTAGATGATGACGAAGACGAGCACGTCGGTGAGGATCATCACCGTGTCGCGCACCGCGAGCGAGGTCTGCATGACCTTGGCCGCGACGCGGCCGGCGAACTCGTCCTGGTAGAAGTTCATGCTCTGCGCGAGCATCAGCCGGTGGAAGTTCCAGCGCAGGCGCATCGGGAAGTTGCCGGCCAGCGCCTGGTGCTTGAAGAGCGTCTGGAACGCCGCGGCGATCGGGCTGACCAGCAGGATCGCCGCCAACAGCAGCAGCGTGAGGCTGTGCGTGGGCCACAGCTCGGCGGGCTTGGTTGCGCCGAGCCAGTCGACGACGCGGCTCATCATGCTGAACAGCATCGCCTCGAACACGCCGAACGCGGCGGTCAGCAGCATCATGCCGAGCACGAAGCGGCGCGAGCCCAGCGTGCACGCCCAGACGAAGGCAAAGAAGCCGCGCGGCGGCGGCACCGGCACGGCATCGGGATACGGGTGCAGCAGGTTCTCGAAGTAGCGGAACACGCGAGGGATCTCCACGGGTGGGGCGGGAACGCGAAACAGGGTGGCATGGTGGCGCCGAGGGCGGGAGCTTATCCGCTCGCTGCTGCCATCGACTGACAAGCGTTGCTTTCCTTACCCTTTTCGAACGATGGGCGCGCGCGGAGCACGGCACAATCCCATCCCATCAAGGCGACAAACCGACCGCACCACTGGGCGGAATCCGGAACCCGTACCCGGCGCCAAGACTCCGTCTCGTTCGACTCCGAGCGATGTTCGGTAGCTACAAGGGCCACCCTGCGGTGGCCCTTTTGCTTTTCGGGGTTCGTGTGGAACCGGCGGAGCGTCACGGTGACTCAGTGCTCGTTGTTCATTTCCGAACATCTTGCTCCACGGAGTTGTCGTGATTCCTCGACCCAAGCTAGACCTTTCCAACCCAGGCATCCACCCAGTTGCTCCCGACACAACGGCCAACGCGGATGAACAACCCCGCCCGCCATCAATCCGGGAGCGCATGGATGAAAACATCGACCACGCGAACAGGCTTCTCGAACTGCTCAAAAGTCTCGAGCCGCCGCAAGAAGATCCTTTCATCACAACGACATCCGAGGGGCGCGACGGAGGCGCTCCGTTGAAACGCTTCAATGCCGTGCCAGCCTTGCCGACTGCTTCGTCGATCGACCTCAAGGAACGGGGGAAAAAAGCGCTCGCTTCACGAACCGACAGCCATATCCACAGCCCACGGACGAAGCTCTCGTCACTTGGCTCGGCCAGATCGGACACCCGCGACGGGAAGCGTACGGCCACATCCAGTTCACCGAGGCGATCGACGATCGTTGACGAGAAGCCAAAAGTGACCCKCTTTCACCAAGGCAGTTTGCGCTCTACACCACCGCGCAACATTGACGATGACAGGCCGGAACGCAAGGTGAAGTTTGAAGAAAAGTCGAAGCCGCTGCTGCAGCGACGTCATGCGCACACGACACTTCACAAGTTTGCTGCCCGTACTGAGTCCTCCGTGAGTTCGCCAACGGCCTCGCCTCGCAAGCCTTCTCGCCTCGGGCGGCTTCTCTCTCGGCCCCACGAGGGAAAACCTCCAAACTCATCACACCAGCCCGTCGATCAGAAAAAGACCGCCAGGCGCGCATCCCTTCCAGACCGGTCGCGCACCGAGGGCAAGCAGACGCTTCAAGATGGTTTCGTCAAGCGCATCAACAAGAGCCTGTCGCCACGCAAACATGGGGACGTGGATGGTACCGAATTGCAACCCAAGTCGCCCGCGCGGCCTGAAGAGACGATCCGGCTGTTGAAGGCGGAGACTCGTTCCTGGAAGGACGCTCACGATCAATTGCTGGGCGAGAACGATCAGTTGAAGCAACGCGTCCGCCAATTGACACAGCAAATTGAAATGCTCCTCGCGGAGAAGAGCGAAAAGCAATAGACCTCGCTGATGCCGGAACCGATCCTTCATTCGAACCCACTCACGGGCTCCGATCCTTATCCTG
>NZ_JBFUFP010000570.1:0-3493 GCF_056403375.1 Rhizobacter sp. P2_H2 | reverse complement strand
CGCGGGCGGGGGCGGCAGCTCGACCGGCGGCGGTGGCGCGACGAACGCAGCCGGCGCGGGCGACGGCGCAGCGGTGACCAGCGGGGTCGGCGGCGGCGGGGTGCGCGTCACCGGCTTGACCGGTGGAGGCGGTGGCGCCGGCGGCGTGGGCGGCGCCGGTGGCGCGATCAGGTTCACGAAGATCGGCGCCGCTTGCACGACGGCCTCGCGCACCGCAGGCACTTGCAGGATCGCCCAGCCGGCACCCAGGTGCAACGCGGCAATGCCGGCGACGACGGCACGCAACTGCCCCGGCGACAGCCCGTCGGTGCGCACCGGCCGGCGGCTGAGCGGCGGCAACGGCGGAGGCGTCGCGGAGACGGGAACGGCGGCCATGGTGGGGGTGGGGTGCGGCGAGGGACAACTTCAAACAACTTCAAAAACTTTAACATAAACAAGAATGATTCTCATTGTGTGACCTTGAACGCGGTCAACCGAGGGGGATGCAGTTCATTGCGTGAGGGTTTTCGAGTGAGACATCCGGCCGGGTTGAGCCGCCGAACCCGGCTTCCTAGACTCCGCCGCTCCTATCAACTCGAAGATCAGGGGTGTCTCATGAAACACGCACGCGGCTGTCTGTTGATCGCCTTCAGTTGGGCGATCACGCAGCCCTCACTGGCCCGCTATGTCCAGTCCGATCCCGTCGGACTCGCCGCGGGCACCAACACCTACACGTACGCCGACAACGACCCGCTGCGCTACGTCGATCCGAACGGGCTGTGCCCTTGCGGGGAATCGCTCGATGTCCTCCAGTTGGCGCGCTCGGACCGGCGCGACTGGAGCAAGGCCGCCGATCGGTCGGACGTCAACAGGGCATTCGGGCCAGGAACCTACAAGTGCAACCTGTTTGCCGACGAGCAATTCGAGACTGCCGGGTACCACTTGCCGAACATCGGTGGCGGCGTCCTCGCACGTGCACTGGAGATGTACCCGCCCGGCGCGCAGAGCCTGTCAACGTCGGACTACACCGTTCCCGGCTGGCCAGTCGTCACGGGGCCGGCGCAACCCGGCGACCTGCTCGCATGGCAAGGGCACGTCGGCATCGCATCGACCAACGGCCGGTCCATTTCCGCTTCACCAAAAGGGGTGACAGAGAATGACTGGGGATTCCGCTCGGGACAGACTCCCGTCATTCGCCGCTGCACATGTCCAAGATGAACGGCCTTCGGCTCTGGCCGCGTGGGGCCATCGTGACACTCGTTCTGACCTGCGTCGCGCTCACCAGCGTGTCCGCGTGGGTCTACGTGCACACGCGCGAAGCCTATCGCGCAGTGGGCTTCAACGATGGTCGCCTCCACGAGCGCGAGTTGATGCTCGACAAGATTCGGCACAGCACCCGGCTGGAAGCCTGCAGCGCTCGCTCCGCCGCATCGGCCGTCGAGTTCGTGTCGGTCAAGGCCGAGTCGGTCTACCTGCATGTGGTCGATGGCGGCCATCTCCGCTTCTGCCAGTGAATCTGCCAGTGGAATCGCCGCGCCAATGAAAACGGGCCGCGCGAACGCGGCCCGTCGGTTCAAGCCCTCACGTCACTTCGCGACGATCACCTGAGCCTCAGTCCCGGCCTCGCGCCGCAGCATCACCAGGAACCCGGTCTGCGACGGCGACGCCGCCGCGCCGCCCACCGGCGTCAGCGTGTCCACGCGCTGGATGCGCAGGCTGCGCACGATGCCGCTGCTGTCGCCGTTGACCGCGTAGCGCGGCTTGGACGGCGTGAAGGTCATCGTGGCGAACGCATCGGTCACGTCGCCGCTGTAGTAGTTGTCGTAGCCGATCGCGGTGAAATCGAACTGCTGGTCCGGCGTCAGGCCCAGCGCCGCGAGCGGCACCGTCATGATCATGTTCGCCGAGTTGAAGTCCGCATCCGCGTAGTAGAAGGCGCCTCCCGCGCCGGTCGCCAGGTTCACGACATTGATCAGGTTGATGCCGGTCGCACCGAACCCGCCCTGCTCCGCGTTGTAGACCGCGAAGTCCGGCACGCCGTCGCGGTCGACGTCGATGTCGACCTCGAAGCCCGCCGGGTAGTTCGGCGTCGCGCGCCGCCCGAAGGTGCTCAGCGCGAACTGCAGCGCCCCCGCATCGGCCACGTAGCGCACGCCGATCGCGCGCATGTCGACGAACGCGAAGTTGTCGCCCGGCTTCGGCAGCTCGGCCGGGTCGGCCTTCTTGCTGGTGCCGGTGAGCGCGAAGATGTCGAACTCGCTGTCGGCCGCGCCGACGTTGCCCATCAGGATGATGCCGCCCGGCCAGTTCGGGCGCACCGCTGCCACCGCGAGGTTCTGCGCCGCCTTGCGCGGCAGGATGTGCCACGGCACGCTCAGCAGCTCGGTGCCGGCGGTGAGCGTCAGGTAGCCGTCGTACTCCGGTGCGTCGAACAGGTCGCCGCTGCCGCCTTGCGCGCCGGCCTCCAGCGTCCAGTCGGGCAGCTTGGCGGGGTTGACGCGCAGCTTCACGGTGACCACCGCGCGGCCTCCCGCCGCAACCTTCACCGAACCCGGTGCCGAGATCGTCACCGCGCCGCTGGCCTGGTCGTCGGCGAAACGGAACGCGCTCTTGATCGCGAAGGTCTTGGCCGTGGTGCCGAAGTTCTCGACCACCAGCTTCTTCTCGTACTCGGCCGGGGCCGACACCTCCTGCGCGCCGAACGACAGCGCCGCCGACAGCGAGGTCGGCTCATAGGCGATGGCCTTCAGCGCCAGCGCCTTGTCGACCCGCACCTCGCCCGCGCCGATGCGCGTGATCGGCGCCAGCACGCCGGGCAGCAGCGCCGGGTTGGTGTAGATCTGGTTCATCGCGCTGTTCATCAGCATCGCCTTGATCTGCAGCGGCGTGCGCGCCGGGTACTTGCCGATCAGGATCGCCGCAGAGCCCGCGATCATCGGCGTCGCGCCCGAGGTGCCGCCGAAGGCTTCCTCCTCGGTCCCGCCACCGGCCACCGCCGACACCGAGGCGCCGGGCGCGCCGATCTCGGGCTTGATGGTCTGGTAGCTGATGCTCGGGCCGCGCGCCGAAGTGCTGGCCATGCTGCCGACCAGCGGCGTCTTGGTGCCGTCGCTGACCGTCACGTTGACCGGTGCCGCGATGTTGGCCTTGATCTTGTTCGACGTCGACTGCGTGATCACCAGCGTCGGCACGAAGTGCGTGCCGCCGCCGTTGCTGAACGACACCGCGTCGCCGGGGGCGACCAGGCCGATCAGCACGCCGGTGGCACCGGCCGCGCCGGCCGCATCCACCTTCAGGCTGACCGAGCAGGTGCCGCGGTCGATCAGCGCCACCTTGCCGGCCGGKTCGGCCAGCAGCGGCGTGCCCGGGCAGGCGGTGCCGACGAACACCACGTCGCCGCTGAAGCCGCCGGCGATCGGCGCCCAGTCGACCGTCGCGGTGTTGCCGTAGGTGCCGGCGATTGAGGCCGGCGAGTTGATCTTCAGGCCGAAGGCGACGGCGCTCGGCACCTGCG
>NZ_JBFUFP010000569.1:0-3494 GCF_056403375.1 Rhizobacter sp. P2_H2 | reverse complement strand
GTCAATGGCCCAGCAGGCAAAGCCGTGCAGGTAGCGCAGGCTGGTCACCAGGCAGAACTCGCGCAGCGCGCCGAAACGCCGCTGCTCTTCCAGCGTCACCGTGGCCCGCGTGGCATCGGCCCGCAGTGCCAGCACCAGGTCGTCGGTCAGCAGGCGGTGGTGGCGGCACCAGCGCTTCAGGGCCACGCCCAGCGTCGGCGCGGTGATCGAGGCGCGGCACAGCATGCCGTAGCTGCCCCAGGGCAGCCTGCGCGAGAACCAGCCGAGCGCTTCGTCGTCGAGCTGCTGCATCGCGAAGCCGCACAGCGCCTCCATCTGCGCGGCGGTGATCAGGCCGTCGGCGCGGCGCAGGTCGGCTGGCGTGATTTGTGCCTGCTGCAAGGCCTCGCGCGGGTCCTCGCCGTAGCGCTCGTAGGCCAGCACCACGGCACGCACGAAGGCCATCGGCGTGGCGGCGGTGCGGCCGCCGCGCAGCGGGACGGGAGCGGATGACGGGGTGCGAGGCATGCCCGCAAGTCTGGCACGATATGCAACCTGCATGGCCGCCGATGCGGTCGGTGGCTGCGTATGCTGCGCAAGCCTAGACTTCGCCCAGCGCGGCACCGGCGACCGCGCGCCCAGGAGACCTCATGCCCGCCCTCGCGTCCAAGCTCAGCCCCCGTTCGGAAGACTTCAAGGCCAACGCCGCGGCGATGCGCGTGCTGGTCGACGACCTGAACGCGAAGCTGGCGCGCATCGCGCAGGGCGGCGGCGACGGCCCCCGCGCCAAGCACGTCGCGCGCGGCAAGCTGCTGCCGCGCGACCGCGTCGAGATGCTGCTCGACCCCGACACGCCCTTCCTCGAAGTGGCGCCGCTGGCCGCGCTCGGCATGTACAACGACGACGCGCCGGGCGCCGGGCTGATCGCCGGCATCGGCCGCGTCTCGGGCGTCGACTGCATGATCGTCTGCAACGACGCGACGGTGAAGGGCGGCACCTACTACCCGATGACGGTCAAGAAGCACCTGCGCGCGCAGGAGATCGCGCAGGCCAACCGGCTGCCGTGCATCTACCTGGTCGACWSSGGCGGCGCCAACCTGCCGAAYCAGGACGASGTSTTTCCMGACCGCGACCACTTYGGCCGCATCTTYTTYAACCAGGCGMAGATGAGTGCGCACGGCATTCCGCAGATCGCCGTCGTGATGGGCTCGTGCACCGCCGGCGGCGCCTACGTGCCGGCGATGAGCGACGAATCGATCATCGTGAAGAACCAGGGCACGATCTTCCTGGCCGGCCCGCCGCTGGTGAAGGCGGCCATCGGCGAGGTGGTCAGCGCCGAGGAACTGGGCGGCGGCGACGTGCACACGCGCCTGTCCGGCGTGGCCGATCACCTGGCGCAGAACGACACGCATGCGCTCGCGATCGCGCGCACCGCGGTCGCCCACCTGAACTGGCGCAAGGATCCGGCGCTGCGCTGCATCGCGCCGCGCGCGCCGCTGTTCGATGCGGCCGAGCTGCACGGCGTGATCCCGACCGACACGCGCAAGCCGTTCGACGTGCGCGAGATCATCGCGCGCATCGTCGATGCGAGCGAGTTCGAGGAGTTCAAGGCGCGCTACGGCACGACGCTGGTCACCGGCTTCGCGCACATCGACGGCATGCCGGTGGGCATCGTCGCGAACAACGGCGTGCTGTTCTCCGAATCGGCGCAGAAGGGTGCGCACTTCATCGAGCTGTGCTGCCAGCGCAAGGTGCCGCTGGTGTTCCTGCAGAACATCACCGGCTTCATGGTGGGCCGCAAGTACGAGGCCGAGGGCATCGCCAAGCACGGCGCGAAGATGGTGACGGCGGTGTCGACCGCGCAGGTGCCCAAGTTCACCGTGATCATCGGCGGCAGCTTCGGTGCCGGCAACTACGGCATGTGCGGCCGCGCGTTCGACCCCCGGTTGCTGTGGATGTGGCCGAACGCGCGCATCTCGGTGATGGGTGGCGAGCAGGCCGCGAGCGTGCTGGCCACCGTGCGGCGCGACGGCATCGAGGCCAAGGGCGGCAGCTGGAGCGCCGAGCAGGAGGCCGCCTTCAAGCAGCCGGTGCTCGACCAGTTCGAACACCAGGCGCACCCGTACTACGCGAGCGCGCGGCTGTGGGACGACGGCGTGATCGACCCGGCCGACACGCGCCGCGTGCTGTCGCTCGCGATCAGCGCGAGCCTGAACGCACCGATCCCCGACGTGAAGTTCGGCGTGTTCCGGATGTGAGGGCGCCACGATGACCACCACCCTCGACATCCGCCGCGACGGCCCGGTCGCCCGCGTCTGGCTGAACCGCCCCGACGTGCGCAACGCCTTCAACGACAGCGTGATCGCCGAATTGCGCGAGACCTTCACCGCGCTCGGCGCCGACGCCGACCTGCGCGCCATCGTCCTCGGCGGCCACGGCAAGGCGTTCTGCGCCGGCGCCGACCTGGCGTGGATGCGCGCGATGGCTGACTACAGCTGGGAGCAGAACCGTGCCGATGCGCAGGCCCTGGCCGACATGCTGTGGGCGATCTACAGCTGCCCGGTGCCGGTGGTCGGCCGCATCCACGGCGACTGCTATGCCGGCGGTGTCGGGCTGGCCGCGGTGTGCGACGTGCTGGTGGCGTCCGACGCGGCGGCCTTCTGCCTCAGCGAGGCCAGGCTGGGCCTGCTGCCCGGCACCATCAGCCCCTACGTGATCCGCGCGCTGGGCGAGCAGGCCTCGCGGCGCTACATGGTGACGGCCGAGCGCTTCACGGCGATGCAGGCGCAGGCGCTCGGCTTCGTGCATGAGGTCTGCGTCGCCGACGCGCTGGACGCCCAGGTCGACGAGATCGTTGCGGCACTGGCCGCCAACGGCCCGATGGCGGCGCGTGCCTGCAAGCAGCTGGTGCAGGACATCGCCGGCCAGCCGATCAGCGCGGCCTTGCGCGAAGACACCGCGCGCCGCATCGCCGACATCCGCGCGAGCGACGAGGGCCGCGAGGGCGTGCAGGCCTTCCTGGCCAAGCGCAAGCCCGCGTGGCTGGAGCCGGGCTGACCCCGCCATGAACCTCGACACGCCGCAACTGCTCGCGATCGCCGCCGCGCTCGGCTGGGCCAGCGGGCTGCGCCTGTATGCGGTGCTGTTCCTGACCGGTGCGGCCGGCGCGCTGGGCTGGATCGAGCTGCCGCACGGGCTGCGCCTGCTGCAGCATCCGCTGATGCTGGGCGCGAGCGGGGTGATGCTGTGCGTCGAGTTCTTCGCTGACAAGATGCCCGGCGTCGACAGCCTGTGGGACGTGCTGCACACCGTGCTGCGCATCCCGGCCGGCGCGGCGCTGGCTGCCGCGGTGTTCGGCGCCGACCAGGCCACGTGGGCGACGATCGCGGCGGTGCTGGGTGGCGGGCTGGCGGCCAGCAGCCACGTCGCGAAGGCCACCACGCGCGCGGCCGCCAACACCTCGCCGGAGCCGTTCTCGAACATCGGCCTGTCGCTGCTCGGCGACGGGTTGGTGC
>NZ_JBFUFP010000568.1:0-3514 GCF_056403375.1 Rhizobacter sp. P2_H2 | reverse complement strand
CCGGGGGTGCGTTCGCCCTGCACCTCATACGTCTCGGTGCCATCGAGCCCGAGCGTCAGCCGCGAGGTGCCGGGCGGGAACTCCAGCGGCAGCACGCCCATGCCGATCAGGTTGGTGCGGTGGATGCGCTCGAAGCCTTCGGCCACCACCACCTCGACACCGGCCAGGCGCACGCCCTTGGCCGCCCAGTCGCGCGAGCTGCCCTGGCCGTAGTCGGCCCCGGCGATGATGATCAGCGGCTGCCGGCGTTCGAGGTAGGCCTCGATCGCCTCCCACATGCGCACCACGCGGCCCTCCGGCTCGAGACGCGCGAGCGAGCCGGTGCGCACGCTGCCATCGTCGGTACGCACCATCTCGTTTTTCAGCGTCGGGTTCGCGAAAGTGGCGCGCATCGCGGTCAGGTGGTCGCCGCGGTGCGTCGCGTAGGAGTTGAAATCCTCCTCCGGCAGGCCCATCCGCGCCAGGTACTCGCCGGCCGCCGAATCCGCCCCGATCGCGTTCGACGGCGACAGGTGGTCGGTCGTGATGTTGTCCGGCAGGATCGCCAGCGGCCGCAGGCCGGTCAGCGTGCGCGGGTTCGCGGCCAGCGCGCCCATGCCTTCGCGGTCCCAGTACGGCGGGCGGCGGATGTAGGTCGATTGCGGCCGCCAGTCGTACTGCGGACTCACGCGCTCGCGGCTCTCGGCCGCGATGGCGAACATCGGCTCGTAGACCTGCCGGAACATCGCCGGCTGCACCGACGACTGCACCAGCGCATCGATCTCGGCATCGTCGGGCCACAGGTCCTGCAGCCGGATCTCGCGGCCGTTCACCACCGCGAGCACGTCGCGCTCGATGTCGAAGCGGATCGTGCCGGCGATCGCATACGCCACCACCAGCTGCGGCGAGGCCAGGAAGGCCTGCTTCGCATGCGGATGGATGCGGCCGTCGAAGTTGCGGTTGCCCGACAGCACGGCCGTGGTGTACAGGTCGCGCTCGAGGATCTCGTGCTGGATCGCCGGGGCCAGCGCGCCGCTCATGCCGTTGCAGGTGGTGCACGCGAACCCGACGATGCCGAAGCCCAGCGCCTCCAGTTCGGGCAGCAGGCCGGCCTGCTTCAGGTACAGCTCCACCGTCTTCGAGCCCGGCGCGAGCGAGGTCTTCACCCACGGCTTGCGCACGAGGCCCAGCCGGTTCGCGTTGCGCGCCAGCAGCCCGGCGGCGATCACGTTGCGCGGGTTGCTGGTGTTGGTGCAGCTGGTGATGGCCGCGATGACCACCGCGCCATCGGGCATCAGGCCCTGCGCCTCTTGCGCACGGGCCTGGTCCAGGTTGGCCGCGATGCCGCGCTCGGCCAGCGCGCTGGTGGGCAGCCGGCGGTGCGGGTTCGACGGGCCGGCCATGTTGCGCACGACGCTCGACAGGTCGAAGCGCAGCATGCGTTCGTAGCGGGCGTCCGCCAGCGTGTCGGCCCAGAAGCCCGCCGTCTTCGCGTACGTCTCGACCAGCTTCACCTGCCCGGCCTCGCGGCCGGTCAGCCGCAGGTAGTCGAGCGTCTGGCCGTCGATGAAGAACAGCGCCGCGGTGGCGCCGTATTCGGGGCACATGTTCGAGATGGTCGCGCGGTCGCCGATCGTCAGGCCCTGCGTGCCGTCGCCGAAGAACTCCAGGTAGGCGCCGACCACCTTCTGCTGGCGCAGGAACTCGGTGAGCGCCAGCACGATGTCGGTGGCAGTGATGCCGGGCCGGCGCCAGCCGGCCAGCTCGACGCCGACGATGTCGGGCAGGCGCATCCACGACGCGCGGCCGAGCATCACGTTCTCGGCCTCCAGCCCGCCGACGCCCACCGCGATGACGCCCAGCGCATCGACGTGCGGCGTGTGGCTGTCGGTGCCGACGCAGGTGTCGGGGTAGGCCAGGCCGTCCTGCACCCAGACCACCGGCGACATCTTCTCCAGGTTGACCTGGTGCATGATCCCGTTGCCCGGCGGGATCACCTCGACGTTGCGGAAGGCCCGCTTCGTCCAGTCGATGAAGTGGAAACGGTCTTCGTTGCGGCGGTCTTCGATCGCGCGGTTCTTCGCGAAGGCCTGCGGGTCGTCGCCGCCGCACTCCACCGCGAGCGAGTGGTCCACGATCAACTGCACCGGCACGACGGGGTTCACCGCGGCCGGATCGCCGCCCTGCGCCGCGATGGCATCGCGCAGCCCGGCCAGGTCGACCAGCGCGGTCTGGCCGAGGATGTCGTGGCAGACCACGCGCACCGGGTACCACGGGAAGTCGCGGTCGCGCCGGCGATCGATGAGCTGCAGCAGGCAGTCGTCGAGGATGGCCGGATCGCAGCGGCGCACCAGGTTCTCGGCATGCACGCGCGCGGTGTACGGCAGGCCGGCCCAGGCGCCGGCGCGCAATGCGTCGACGGCGGCACGGGCATCGATGTAGTCCAGCGCGGTGCCGGGCAGGCGCTTGCGGAAGGGGGAACTCATGCGCGGTGGTCTTGCTCAGCTGCGCTCGGCGATCGGCACGAAGGCACGGTCTTCGGGGCCGGTGTAGTTCGCGCTCGGCCGGATGATCTTGTTGTCCAGCCGCTGCTCGATCACGTGGGCGGCCCAGCCGCTGGTGCGCGAGATCACGAACAGCGGCGTGAACATCGCCGTCGGCACGCCCATCAGGTGGTAACTCACGGCACTGAACCAGTCGAGGTTGGGGAACATCTTCTTCGCATCCCACATCACCCGCTCCAGCCGCTCGGCGATGTCGAACATCTTCGTGGTGCCGGCTTCGGCCGAGAGCTGCCGGGCCACGCGCTTGATGACCACGTTGCGCGGGTCGCTGACAGTGTAGACCGGGTGGCCGAAGCCGATCACGAGCTCGCGCGCCTCGACGCGGCGGCGGATGTCGGCCTCGGCCTCGTCGGGCGTGTCATAGCGGTGCTGGATCTCGAACGCGGCCTCGTTGGCGCCGCCGTGCTTCGGGCCGCGCAGCGCGCCGATCGCGCCGGCCACCGCCGAATGCATGTCGCTGCCGGTGCCGGCGATCACGCGCGCGGCGAAGGTCGACGCGTTGAACTCGTGCTCGGCGTACAGGTTCAGCGAGGTGTGCATCGCCCGCACCCACGCGGCCGGCGGGCGCTCGCCATGCAGCAGGTGCAGGAAGTGGCTGCCGATCGAGTCGTCGTCGGTCTCCACCTCGATGCGCCGGCCCTGCGTGGCCCAGTGGTACCAATAGAGCAGCATCGAGCCGAGCGAGGCCAGCAGGCGGTCGGCGATGTCGCGCGCACCGGGCAGGCCGTGGTCGTCCTTCTCGGGCAGCGCACAGCCGAGCGCCGAGACGGCGGTGCGCATCACGTCCATCGGGTGGGCCGCGGCCGGCACGGTCTCGAGCGCGGCCTTCACGGCGGCCGGCAGCCCGCGCAGCGCCTTCAACCGGGCCTTGTACGCGCGCAGCTCGGCGGCGCCCGGCAGCCTGCCGTGCACCAGCAGGTGGGCGACCTCCTCGAATTCGCAGACCTCGGCGAGGTCGAGGATGTCGTAGC
>NZ_JBFUFP010000567.1:0-3519 GCF_056403375.1 Rhizobacter sp. P2_H2 | reverse complement strand
CTGGTGCTCGATGGGCGATTGCGGCAACCGCGCCAAGGTGCAGCGCCACCAGGCGCGCCGATCGGCCGCCGCACAGGACGGCTGACCGCGGCGCCCGAGGTGCAACAGCGGTTCCCCTCGCGCGTCGCAGCGTGYACCCTTGCCGCTGCTCTCATCTCCCACGTTGTCTTCCCATGCGCCTGATCCGGTCCCTGCCCTTGCTGATCCTGCTGTCCACGGCCCGCGTCGCGCTCGCCGCCCCGGCCGCTTCCACCCCCGCGGCGACCGATCCGAAGCCCGCCGAACGCTGCGAGACCGCCGTCGCCGACACCATCCGCGAGATGCGCGGCAAGGAAGCACGCGACATCGAGTTCATCGCCGCACAGCGCTCGCTGCTGCCGGCCACCGGCGACGAGACCACCGTCAAGGGCGCCGGCCGCTACAAGACCACCGCGACCGGCGTGCACAGCTTCACCTACCGCTGCGCGTACAACGCCGAGTCGAACGAGACCTCGGGCGTCGTGTTCCGCGAGACCGGCAGCACCCGGCCCCTCGTCGAGAAGGCCTGGGAGCCCGACCTCAGCAAGGTCTCGCCCGACGCCTGCGAGACCGCAATCGCCGCGACGCTGAAGGACAAGTACCCGCGCGTCGGCCGCATCGCCTTCGATGCCGAGACGCGCCGCCTGCAGCCCGCCCCCGACGACGGCACCTGGCTCGACGGCCAGGGCGCCGTCGAACGCGCGCCCGGCATGAATTCGATCCCGTTCACCTACCGCTGCGCGTTCCAGGCGCGCACCGGGCGGCTGGTCAGCGCGCAAGCCACGCCCTGACGCAGGGCGGCGCGAAGCCAGGGCCTAGAAGCCGGCTTGGAGCGCACGCCCGTAGGCGCTGCGGCGGGAGAGGTCGTTGTGGCCCGCATCGGGAATGACGGTCATCGTCGCGATACCCGGCGCGAAGGCCGCCAGCAGGCGTTCGGTGCTGGCGCGCGGGATCACTTCGTCGTGCTCGGCGGCGATCAGCGTCGTCGGCACCGTGAGGGCCGGTGCATGCCGCACCGACTCGTAGGTGTCCTGCAGCAGCCAGCGCACCGGGAACCACCGGAACTGCGCCGATGCCAGGCCCAGGATGCTGTCGTACGGCGTCACCAGCACGAGGCGCGACACCGGGCGCTCCCGCGCGACACGGATCGCGATGCCCGAACCGAGGCTGCGGCCGATCACCGACACGCGTGCATGCGAGCGGGCGACGAGGTCGTACAGCGCGAGCGCATCGCCTTGCAGCGCGGCCTCGGACGGCGAGCCGCCGCTGCGGCCGTAGCCGCGGTACTGCATCGCGTAGATCGCGTGGTCGGGGAAGGTGCGCGCCAGTTCGGGCAGGGTCTGCGAGACATCCTCGCCATTGCCGCCAAAGTAGACCAGCGCCTGCGGGCCGTCATGCGGCCGCACCGACGCGCGCACGTCCACCCCGAGGCCCGGCAGCGTGATCTCGCCGGCCGGCGGCCCGCTGCGCGGTTGCGGGAAGTAGAGCAGCGAGCGCTGGAAGGCGTAGAGCGCGCCGCACAGGCCGAGGTAGCCGACCACGACCAGGGCCACCACGACGCCCAGGAGTTTGAGCATCAGGGATGTCGCTCGCTGGAGGACAGCAGGTCGACATAGGCCCGCTCGACGAGCTGCCCGRCCGGCACCTGCAGCTGCGCCATCAGCGCATGCGCCTCGGCCACGCCGGCCTCGGCCGGCTCGCCGTCGCGCAGCACGACCTCGAGCTCCAGGAAATCGCCCAGCCGCTCGACGCGGTCGAGGTGCACGCGCGTGCGGCCCACCAGGTACAGCGTGCGCTGCTTGCGCACCCGGCCCGCCTGGCCGTGGGCCAGCGTGAGCACCTCGCGCAGCAACGCCGGTTCGGCGGTCGTCGAGCGCAGGTAGAACGATTCCTTCGGGCCGGCCTGGTCGGCGCGGCGGTAGAAGATCAGCTCGCCTTCGGTGGCGGAGAACGCGCGCAGCTTCAGCCGGCCGTTCTCGCAGCGGAAGAAGGTGTCGTCCTGCGCGATCGGCGTCGGCCCCTGCTGCGCGAGCGCGGCGACACGCGGTTCGAGCTGTTCGATGCCCTCGATCCGGGCCTTGATCTCGATGTTGCGCGCCATCTGCAGACCTGATCTCGCAGAGGTGGTCATGCGGCCACCTCGCCTTCGGGGCCGGCCAGCACGACGACGTAGCCGTCGGGGTCRCGCAGCCAGATCTCGCGCCGGCCGTGGTTCGGGTCGACCCCCGGCCCTTCGAGCACCTGGGCGGCCTGCTGGCGCACGCGCAGCACGGCGGCGTCGAAATCGTCGGTGCGGAACCACAGCAGCATGCCGTTGCCGCGGGCGCTGCTGTCGGGCCGGCCGAGGTGCGGGTGGTGGCGGGTGTCCCACGGCCGCAGCCGCATCACGACGCGTTCGCCGCACAGCAGCGTCTCGTCGTCGACACCCGCGGCACTGCTGCGCAGGCCGAGCACGGATTGGTACCAGTGGCAGCTGGATTCGAGATCGCGCACGGCGATCAGGGGCTCTGGAGACATGGGAGGCGGGTGCGAAGGACGGAGCGCGACCGAGACACTATGTCACAGCGGTTCAGCCCGGGTCATGCGGATTTCGCAAGCCGCCCCTCAAAAGTAGTAGTGCGCCGCCGCCCAGCCGAGGATCGCCGGTGCCGCCACCAGCAGCGCGACCGCACCGAGGCAACCCTTCTTCGCATCGGCGTTCGACGCCGTGCCTGGCGCAGGCGGCTGCACGCGCTTGGCCGCCTCGGCCAGATGCGCCTGTTTGGCCTGCTGGGCATCGCGGCGGGCCAGCATCTCGCCGGGCCCGTGGGTGCGGTTCTGGATCACCGATTGAGAGCCGCGCCAGCGCGTGTGGCAGGCGTTGCAGAAGAATTGGCGCGAGCCCTGCTCGTAGGCGACCAGCGTGCGGCGCGAGTGCGTGAACTGCTTGGTGCAGTTGGCGCAGGTGAAGCGCAGGTTGGCCGGGCCGCGCGCACGGCCGCTGCCACCGCGGGTGCGGGTCTGGCGGCGGCGGGCTCGCACGAGCCACAGGCCGGCGATGAAGGCGACTGCGGCGACCAACGCCGCGAACAGTTCGGGACTGAATTCCATGACCGGGCGATGCTAGCGGCTTGCGGGGCCGTATGCCGCCGCAGCGGGTTCGCACCGGTAAGGGGCGTGTCGAAATGCCTGAGGAAGAGGGGTCAGCGGACCAGGTACCGGTCCAGGAAAGCGATCACGGTCTTCCGGTAGGCCTCGGGGCCGGCGTTGAAAAGGTCGACATGCGCCGCACCGTCGACCGCCCAGAACTGCTTCGGCTCACGCGCCGCGTCGAAGATGCGCCGGCTTTCGGCGAGGGTGGTGTGCTGGTCGCGCGTGCCGCTGGCGACCAGCACTGGCGCCTTCAGCGAGGCGATCGCGTCGACCGGGCGCAGTTGATCGGGCGAGATGCCGGTGCGCAGCGGAAGCTGCCACAGCAGCAGCGGCGCAAGCGCCGACCCGACCGGTCCGAGACGGCGCGTC
>NZ_JBFUFP010000566.1:0-3523 GCF_056403375.1 Rhizobacter sp. P2_H2 | reverse complement strand
CTGCCCGACTTCATGGTGTTCCTCGACTGGAAGACGCTGCCGTGGCACTGGGCCTTCAGCGACAGCTTCATCGCGACGCTGCTGCTGATCGTGTTGGTGCCGGGGCTGCTCGCGTTCGTGTTCGGCTTCTTCGCGTTCCGTTCGCGCATCAAGGGCGTGTACTTCTCGATCATCACGCAGGCGATGACGTACGCGGCGATGCTGCTGTTCTTCCGCAACGAGACCGGCTTCGGCGGCAACAACGGCTTCACCGACTTCAAGCGCATCCTCGGCCACCCGATCGCGACGCCGTCGATGCGGATGACGCTGTTCGTGCTGAGCGGCCTGGCGCTGATCGGCTTCTTCCTGCTTGCCCGCTGGCTGGTGGGCAGCAAGTTCGGCCGCGTGCTGCAGGCGATCCGCGATGCCGAGAGCCGCGTGATGTTCACCGGCTACGACCCGCTGCGCTACAAGCTGTGCATCTGGGTGATCTCGGCGGTGATGTGCGGCATCGCGGGCGCGCTCTACGTGCCGCAGGTGGGCATCATCAACCCGGGCGAGATGTCGCCGGCGGCGAGCATCGAGATCGCGATCTGGGCGGCGGTGGGCGGGCGCGGCACGCTGGTCGGGCCGATCTTGGGCGCGTTCTTCGTCAATGGCGCAAAAAGTTGGTTTACGCAAGTGTTCCCCGAGTTCTGGTTGTACTTCCTCGGCGCGCTGTTCATCGCGGTGACGCTGTTCCTGCCGCAGGGCATCGTCGGGCTGGCGCGCAAGCTGGGCGGCAAGGACAAGAGCGAGGTGAAGGCATGACGCCCGAGCTGATGGAGGCCGGCGCACGCGTGCGCGAGGCGCTGGCGAACAGGCAGCAGGGCGGCCCCGGCACCTCGGGCGGGCGAACGGCGAGCTATGGCAGCGTGGTCGAGGAGGGCGTGCTCGACACCCGGCACGGCGCGATCCTGTACCTGGACGACATCACCGTCAGCTTCGACGGTTTCAAGGCGCTGAACGCGCTGTCGCTGAGCATCAGCGCCGGCGAGCTGCGCTGCATCATCGGCCCGAACGGCGCCGGCAAGACGACGATGATGGACGTCATCACCGGCAAGACCCGGCCCGATGCCGGCAAGGCCTTCTTCGGCTCGACCATCGACCTGCTGCGGCTGCGCGAGAACGAGATCGCGTCGATCGGCATCGGCCGCAAGTTCCAGAAGCCCACCGTGTTCGAGCAGCTGACGGTGTTCGAGAACCTGGAGCTCGCGCTGAAGGCCGACCGCGGCGTGCGCTCGTCGATGTTCTTCCGGCTGAACGGCGAGCAGCTCGACCGCATCGGCGCGATGCTGGCGCTGATCCACCTGAAGGATGGCGCGCAGCGCGTCGCCGGGCTGCTGTCGCACGGGCAGAAGCAGTGGCTGGAGATCGGCATGCTGCTGATGCAGGACCCGAAGCTGCTGCTGCTCGACGAGCCGGTGGCCGGCATGACCGACGAAGAGACCGAGCGCACCGCCGAGCTGTTCCTGTCGCTCGAAGGCAGCCACTCGCTGGTGGTGGTCGAGCACGACATGAAGTTCATCGGCGAGCTGACGCAGAACGGACGCAACGGCAAGAAGGTGACGGTGCTGCACGAGGGCAGCGTGCTGGCCGAAGGGCTGCTGTCGGAAGTCCAATCCAACGACAAGGTCGTCGAGGTCTACCTGGGCCGCTGAATCATGTTGAAAGTCGAAGGCATCAACCAGTACTACGGGGGGTCGCACATCCTGCGCAACCTCGGCTTCGAGGCGAAGCTCGGCGAGGTGACCGTGGTGCTCGGCCGCAACGGCGTGGGCAAGACGACGCTGCTGAAGAGCCTGATGGGCGTGGTGCCGGTGAAGACCGGCGGCATCCAGCTCGATGGCCAGGACATCACGCACGACACGCCGTACGAGCGGGTGCGCAAGGGCGTGGGCTACGTGCCGCAGGGCCGCGAGATCTTCGGCCGGCTGACGGTCGACGAGAACCTGCGCATGGGCCTCGCGTACAAGCGCGGCGGCACGCCGGTGCCGGCCGAGCTGTTCGAGCTGTTCCCGGTGCTCAAGCAGATGATCAACCGCCGCGGCGGCGATCTCTCGGGCGGGCAGCAGCAGCAGCTGGCGATCGCGCGCGCGCTGGCGGCCGGGCCGAAGCTGCTGATCCTCGACGAGCCGACCGAAGGCATCCAGCCGAGCATCATCAAGGACATCGGCCGCGTGATCCGCATGCTGGCCGACCGCAAGACGATGGCCATCGTGCTGGTCGAGCAGTACTACGACTTCGCGGCCGAGCTCGCCGACCAGTACCTGGTGATGGAGCGCGGCGAGATCATCCAGCGCGGGCGCGGGCAGAACATGGAAGCCGAGGGCGTGYGGGACCGGATGTCGATCTAGCCGCGCGTCACGCCTACTGCCCCGAGAAATACACCCGCCGCAACGCCCGGTCCGACCCCGCCTTGAAGTAGCTCTGCCCCGCACCGCCGCCGCCGTGGATCCAGTCCGGCGACGGCACCAGGTACTTGCGCAGCAAGGCATTCGCCGGCGAGGTCGCGTCCTTGAACTGCAGCGACTCGCGGAAGGCGTAGTGCGTGAACAGCCGCATGAACTCGCCGAGGTAGACATCGGCCACCGCGGTGTCGCCGCGGATCACCAGCATGTTCTCGTCGTTGTCGGTGGTCGATGCCGCCGAGAAGTTGGCCGAGCCCACCACCACGGTCGGCGTGTCGCCGAGCGGGTCCACCAGCATGTACTTCGTGTGCACGTACAGCACGTGCGCCTCGTCGGCGATGCGGTCGAGCTCGGCCAGCCAGCGGTCGAACAGGTTCAGCTCGACCCGGTTGCCCACGGCCACCGTCACGTTCGGATGCCGGCGGATGCGGTCGACCTCGGCGGCCTGCGCCTTGTAGGTCTTGCCGGTGCCCTTCTTCTCCATCAGCGCGAAGCGCAGCACGCCGTCGGTCTTGTCGTACGAGGGCACGAAGCGGCTGTTCATGCCGAAGGCGAAGGTCATGAACACGCCGCGCTGCGCACCGGCCGCCAGGCCCGCGTACCAGTCGAGCGCCTCCAGGCCGAGCCGCGGCGAGAACAACGCGTCCAGCGGCGAGCCGTCGGCCGGCAGCGGCGACAGGGCCTCGTCCTTCGTCGCGGTCGGCTTGCGCGTCTCGTCACGGTCGAGCAGCAGCCAGTACTGGTGGTACCGGGCCGCGATCGCGTCGTCGCGCACGATGTGCGCATTGTTCGAATGGCCGAACATGCCGTTCACGCTCAGGTTGGTGGAGCCGGTCCAGACCTGCTTCGGCACGCCCGCCTGCCGCAGCACCAGGAACTTGTTGTGCGCGAACCCGCCCGAGTGCTCGCGCGACTTGACCATGCCGTCCATGCCCTGGCCTTCCAGCGCCTTTTCGTTGCCCTCGCCCTGGCTGTCGCCGTCGTAGAGCACCGAGACGACGGCGCCGCGCGCCTTCGCGGCCTTCAGTGCGGTGTAGATGCGCGGGCTCTTGAACTCGAAGAACGCGCCCAGCAGTTCATCGCCGGCCTGGGCC
>NZ_JBFUFP010000565.1:0-3526 GCF_056403375.1 Rhizobacter sp. P2_H2 | reverse complement strand
GCAGCAGGCTCTCGAACTTCTGGTTCCACACCACCAGCGTGCCGCCCGCGTCGTACACCGACAAGCCGTCGTTCATGCCGTGGAACACGCTCTCCAGCAGGCGGCCCTGCGCATGCAGGCCCTGCGTGAGCCGCTGCTTCTCGAGCAGGTGGTCGCGGAACACCTGGAAGGCGCGCGCCAGCTCGCCGATCTCGTCGGGGCGCGCGATCGCGGTGCTCGGCTGCGCGACATCGCCGCCGGCCAGCCGCGTCATCGTGCGCGTCATCGCCTGCAGGTCGCGCAGCACGCGCTGCACGTACAGCGCGCCGGCCAGCGCCGTCAGCACCGACAGCGCGCTCACCAGCACCAGCGCCGAGGCGCCCGAGGCCACCGTGCGGCGCACCGTGTCGCGCCGCTCGGTCGACACCTTGCGCAGCTCGGCCACGTAGGCGCTGGCGCGCGCGCCGAGCTGCGTCGAATGGCTGCGCATCAGCTGCACCACGGTGCTGAGCTGGCGCTCGGTGCGCAGCTGCCGGCGGCGCAGCTGGAACGCGCCGTCGTCGCCGAAGCACAGCGCCTGCAGCGCGGCGGCGAGCGCCGGCAGCCGGCGGTCCTCGCCGGCCTGCTGCGCGAACACCCACAGCGCCTCGACGTCGGCCTCGCTGCGGCCGAGGGTCGTGTACTCGTCGGCCAGCTCGGCGGCGACCAGCGTGCTCCAGATCGACTGCAGGCTCGGCCCGTCGCGCTGCACGCGCACGCGGTTGCGGAACAGCTGGTCGCCCAGCGCGTCGAGCGTGTCGCGCTGGCTGCGCAGCTGGGCCTGCTGGCGGCGGCGTTCGCTCGACAGCGCGAGMAGGCTGGTCAGGTCGCGGTCGATGCCGTCGAGCATCGCGGTGGCCTCCAGCCGCGAATCGGCCTGCGTCGGCAGATCGCCCGACAGGCGGCGGATCTCGCCGAGCAGCACGCGCACCAGCTGGCTGTCGTTGCGGCTGGGCGATTGCAGGTCGCTGTCGGCGATGCTGGGCGCGACGGCGGCGAGCTGCGACACCTTCTCGGCCAGCTCCAGCACGCGCGCGATCTCGGGCATCACGCCGGCCTCGAAGTCGTCGAGCGCGCGCTGGTTGTGGCGCATGCCGGCGATGCCGGTGACGGCCAGCACGATGGTCAGCAGCAGCAGCGCGAGGAAGGTGGCGAGCAGGCGGGTGCGGATCGCGAAGCGGGCGGGGATCTCGCCGGGCGGTGCGGCGGCATCCCGCGTGGCGGCAGCGTCCACGGGTCAGCCGCGTGTCACCGGTACGCCGAACACGTAGCCCTGGCCGCGCTCGGTGCGGATGTAGGCCGGTTGGCGCGGGTTCGGCTCGATCTTGCGGCGCAGTCGCAGCACCAGCACGTCGACGCTGCGGTCGTAGGCCTCGGTCTCGGTGCCGCGGAACTGCGACAGCAGCTCGTCGCGCGCCCACACGCGGCCGGCCTGCGTGACCATCGCGGCGAGCAGCGCGAACTCGCCGCGCGTCACCTCGCAGGGCTCGCCGCTGCTGCGCGCCAGCGTGCGGGCGGTGCGGTCGAGCACCCAGTCGCCGAAGCGGTAGCGCTCGTGCACCGGGTCGTCGGGGCGGGYGGCCGGCTGCGACAGCTCGGTCGAGCGGCGCAGGCTGGCGCGCACTCGGGCCAGCAGTTCGCGCCCGGAGATCGGCTTGACGAGGAAATCGTCGGCGGCGAGTTCGAGCCCCAGCACCCGGTCGGCCTCGTCGCCCTTGCCGCTCATCATGATGATGGGCACGGTGGAGCTGCGGCGCAGCTCGCGCGCGATCGCGAGGCCGTCCTCGCCGCGCAGCTTCAGGTCGAGCATCACCAGCGAATGCGGGCGCTCGCGCAGCGCGCGCTGCATCTCGGCGCCGGTCTGCACCGCGGTGGCCTGCAGGCCGCCATCGGTGAGCACCGCGCCGATCCAGTCGAGCACGTCGCGCTCGTCGTCGAGGACCAGGATGCGGTGCGGGGTGGGCATCGGGGGACTATACGAAAGCGCACCGAGGCGGGCTCTCGGGAATGTCCCTCGCCGTGGCGAGTGCTGCAAGTCAATCGCCGCTCCCGGGTCTCATCGACCGCAAGCCATGGTCGCTCAACGCGCCTTCTCACCCACCCGCGCAAACAACATCCCGCACCGCTCCAACCGCACGGCGCCGCCCTCCAGCCGCGCCCCGATCGACCGCTCCGCGATCACCACCGCGTGGCGGTCGATCCGGTAGTCCGCCGGCTCGCCCGACAGGTTGAACACGCAGATCAGCGACTCGCCACCCGCCACGCGCTCGAAGGCCAGCACCTGGTCGGTGGGCGCCAGCAACTGCAGCGTGCCGTCGCGCAGCAGCCGCTCGCGGCGGTGCCAGCCCAGCCAGTCCACGTAGAACGCATGCAGCGACCCCGCGTCGCCCACCTGCTCGCGCACCGCCAGCGGCAGGTGCTCGTCGGCGATCGGCAGCCACGGCGTGCCGGTCGTGAAGC
This sequence comes from Rhizobacter sp. P2_H2, assembly GCF_056403375.1. Taxonomy (NCBI): domain Bacteria; kingdom Pseudomonadati; phylum Pseudomonadota; class Betaproteobacteria; order Burkholderiales; family Sphaerotilaceae; genus Rhizobacter; species Rhizobacter sp. P2_H2. The sequence goes on along the minus strand of NZ_JBFUFP010000565.1, from coordinate 1,048 downwards.
CGGCGCCCGGTGCGCGCGTCCAGGGCATCGGCGTGCGGCAGCCGTCGCGGCCCATCTTCTGCGGCCACATCGTGATGCCGAACGGGTCGCGCAGCTGCTCGAACGGCACGTCGACCTCGGTCAGCCCCAGTTCCTCGCCCTGGTAGATGCACTTGCCGCCGGGCAGCGACAGCAGCAGCGCCGCGGCCAGCTCGGCACGTTGCCGCGCCGTCGCGCCCCACGCCGACCAGCGCGACGCGACGCGCTCCACGTCGTGGTTGCCGATCGACCAGCACACCCGCGAGCGGCTCGCGTCGCGCAGGTACTCCTCGAGCACGCCGGCCAGGTGGCGTGCCGAGCAGTCGCGCTCCAGCAGCCGGAACACGTAGGCCATCTGCAGGCGCCGCTCGCCAGCCGTGTACTCGGCCAGCGTCTTGTACTGCTGGTCGTCGCCGATCTCGCCGAGCAGCGCCGCACCGGGGAAGCCGTCGCACAGCGCGCGCAGCCGCTCGATGAAGAGCAGGTTCTCCGGCTGCGTCTTGTCGTACAGGTGGCGCTGCCACGCATACGGGTTGCTGCGGTGCGCTGCGCCCGCGAACTGCCCCGCGGGCTGCGGCGGGTTGCTGCGCAGCTGGCGGTCGTGCGTGTAGAAGTTGACGGTGTCGAGCCGGAAGCCGTCGACGCCGCGCACCAGCCAGAAGCGCGCCACCTCCAGCAGCGCGTCCTGCACGGCCGGCGTGTGGAAGTTCAGGTCCGGCTGGCTGGCCAGGAAGTTGTGCAGGTAGTACTGCTCGCGCCGCGTGTCCCACTGCCAGGCCGATCCGCCGAAGATGCTCAGCCAGTTGTTCGGCGGCGTGCCGTCGGGCTGCGCATCGGCCCACACATACCAGTCGGCCTGCAGGTTGCTGCGGTCGGCGCGGCTCGCGGCGAACCACGGGTGCTGGTCGGAGYTGTGGCTGAGCACCAGGTCGATCATCACGCGCAGCCCCAGCGAATGCGCGCATTCCACCAGCGTCTCGAACGAGCGCATCGAGCCGAACATCGGATCGACGTCGAGGTAGTCCGACAC
>NZ_JBFUFP010000564.1:0-3535 GCF_056403375.1 Rhizobacter sp. P2_H2 | reverse complement strand
GGCACGCGCCGCGCCGATGTCCTTGTGCGCGGCCCGGCCCGACAGCGCGCCCGGCAGCCCGCCCACCACCAGCACCAGGCAGCGGGCGTGCAGCGCCACCGCCTCGTCGACCGCACGCCGGTTGTCGTCCAGCGCGCGCTGCCGCCCCTCGGCATCGGCCGCCGGGAACATGCCGCCGCGGCAGTAGCCCGACAGCTCGATGCCGGTGTCGCGCACCAGCCCTGCGATCTTGTCGAGACCGGCCGCGGCCACCTGGTCGCGCCACGGCGAGATCGCGCGGATGCCCCGCGTCGCGCACTCCAGCACGATGCGGTCGAGCGGCCATTGCGCCCGCACGGTGGCGGTGTTGATCGAGAGCCAGCGGTGGTCGGCGCTGAAGTCCCTCATGTCAGGCGTCCACGCCGTGCAGGCCCAGCAGATGCCGCATGCGCCGCGCCGCCAGCTCCGGCTGCTCGATCAGCCCCGCCTCATCGGCCAGCCGCAGCAGTTCCGCGAGGTGCGGCAGCGAGCGGGTGCTCTGCTGCCCGCCGACCATCACGAAGTGATCCTGGTGGCCGTTGATCCAGGCCATGAAGACGACCCCGGTCTTGTAGAAGCGCGTCGGCGCCTTGAAGATGTGGCGCGACAGCGGCACCGTCGGCGCGAGGATCGCGTGGAAGCGGCTGCGGTCGTGCGCCGCCAGCGCCGCCAGCGCCGCGCTCGCGGCCGGCGCGATCGCGTCGAAGATGCCCAGCAGTGCATCGCTGTGCCGCTGCGACGGCGCGTCATCGACGCCGTCGCCGGCGATCAGCTCCGCATAGTTGAAGTCGTCGCCGGTGTACATGCGCACGCCGGGCGGCAGGCGGCGGCGCATCGCGATCTCGCGGTCCTTGTCGAGCAGCGAGATCTTGATGCCGTCGACCTTCGCCGGGTTCGCCTCGATCACCGCCAGCGCGGTGTCCATCGCGCGGTCGACGTCGGCGCTGCCCCAGTAGCCGGCCAGCGCCGGGTCGAACATGTCGCCCAGCCAGTGCAGGATCACCGGCTCGCGGGCCTGGCGCAGCAGGCGGCCGTAGACCTGCACGTAGTCGTCCGGGCCGCGCGCCACGCGGGCCAGCGCGCGGCTGGCCATCAGGATCAGGCGGCCGCCGAGCTTCTCGATCGCGGCCATCTGTTCCTCGTAGGCGCGCAGCACGTCGTCGATGCCGCGGGCCGCGTCGGGCGCCAGTTGATCGGTGCCGCAACCGCTCGCGATGCGCGCGCCCGGCAGGTCGCGCGCCGCGTCGAGCGAGCGCGCGATCAGTTCGAGCGAGGTCGGCCAGTCCAGCCCCATGCCGCGCTGTGCGGTGTCCATCGCCTCGGCCACGCCCAGGCCCATGCGCCACAGGCGCTGGYGGTACGCAAGGGTCGCGTCCCAGTCGATCGCGCAGCCCAGCCACGGGTCGATCGCCGCGCGGGCATCCGCCACCACGTGCGCGGCCGAGAAGGCGATGCGGTTGAAGACCGGCGCGGCCGGCGCGCGCCAGGCCTCGCGGCCGCTCAGCGTGTAGCGCGCGAGGCCGCCATCGGCAGCGGGGAGGTTCAGCGACAGGTCCATCGCGTCACACCCCCAGCGCCGGCACGTCGACCCAGCGCCGCTCCTTCCAGCTTTTCAGCGCCGCCTCCACCAGCTGCACGCCCTTGGCCCCTTCGGGCAGCGTGAAGCGGTACGGCGCGTCCTCGGCCACGTGGCGCAGGAACTGCTCCCACTGCAGCTTGAAGCCGTTGTCGTACGGCTGCGTATCGGGCACCTCCTGCCACTGCTCGAAGAACGGCATGGTCTGGCGCGTGTCGGGGTTCCACACCGGGCGCGGCGTGTTCACGCGCGCCTGGCTGCGGCAGTCGGTCAGCCCGGCCACCGCCGAGCCGTGCGTGCCGTCGACGTGGAAGGTGACCAGGTCGTCGCGCCGCACGCGCGTCACCCACGAGCTGTTGACCTGCGCGATCACGCCGCCGGCCAGCTGGAAGGTCGCGTAGGCGGCGTCGTCGGCCGTCGCGCGGTACGGCTTGCCGGCTTCATCGAAACGTTCCGGGATGTGCGTGGTGCCGAGGCACGACACCGCCTGCACCTCGCCGAACAGGTTGTCCAGCACGTAGCGCCAGTGGCACACCATGTCGAGGATGATGCCGCCGCCGTCTTCCTGCCGGTAGTTCCACGACGGCCGCTGGATCGGCTGCAGGTCGCCCTCGAACACCCAGTAGCCGAACTCGATGCGCACCGACAGGATGCGGCCGAAGAAGCCGGCGCGTTTCAGCATGTCGAGCTTGCGCAGGCCGGGCAGGAACAGCTTGTCCTGCACCGCGCCGTGCTTCACGCCGGCCTGCTGCGCGAGGCGGCACACCTCCAGCGCCTCGGACAGGTTGGTCGCGATCGGCTTCTCGCAGTAGACATGCTTGCCGGCGCGGATCGCCTGCGCGAGCAGCGTCGGGCGCATCTGCGTGGTGCCGGCGTCGAAGAACACGGTGTCGGCGCGGTCGGCCATCGCGGCATCGAGGTTGGTGCCCCAGCGCGCGATGCCGTGGGCCTTCGCCAGCGCCTCGATCTTGCCGGCATCGCGGCCGATCAGCACCGGGTCGGGCATCAGCCGGTCGCCGTTGGCGAGCGCCACGCCGCCCTGCTGGCGGATCGCGACGATCGAGCGGATCAGGTGCTGGTTCATGCCCATGCGGCCGGTGACGCCGTGCATGATCAGACCGAGTCGTTGTGTGGCCATGGGGCTCCTTGCGGGGTCGGACGATGAGGATTCAGACGAGGGCGGCTGCCTGCGACAGCGGCTGCATCGCCGACCAGTCTGGCGTGGCCGCGTGGGCGTAACCGGGGCCGGCCAGCGAATGGAGATCGATGCGGCCGCCGGCGATGCGCAGCCGCCCGTCGCCGTCGTACAGGTCGGGATGGGCCCGCACGAAGGCCTGGCGTTCGGCGGCCGGCGCGGCACCGAAGCCGTCGGCGTAGTGGTGGCCGTTGCGCTCGGCATGATCCAGGCCCAGCAGCGCGGCCAGCGCCAGGTCCTGCTGCACCGCGAGGCCGGCCTGGCAGGTCAGGTCCTCGGCCGACATGAACCACGCCGGCGCCTGGCCGTCGCGCCGCGCGGCCTGGTTCCAGCGTTCGCAGCGCGCGCGGTTGACGAGCGACTTGTAGAAGCCCTTGCAGCCCTTGCTCGACACGCCTTGCCAGCCGGCGTCGCGGCCGCGCACGAAGGCGTCCAGCGTGCCGTCGGCCTCGTCCATCAGCAGCGGGCAGGGCAGGGGTGGCAGCGCGCCGTCGAACGAGCGATCGCGGGGCAGCGGCTGCTCCAGGTACAGCAGCGCATCGGGCCGCGCGGCGTATGCCGGCAGCGAAGCCAGCCGCGCGAACAGCTCGGAGATCGCCGCCGTGTCGCCGTACTGCTCATTGCCGTCGAGCGTGTAGCGGTGGCCGGGCGCATCTCGGTCGAGCACCGCCAGCACCTCGGCGAGGCGTTGCACGTCGGCCCGCGGATCGCCGCCGAGCTTGATCTTGAACACCCGGTGCCCGTAG
>NZ_JBFUFP010000563.1:0-3546 GCF_056403375.1 Rhizobacter sp. P2_H2 | reverse complement strand
TAGCAGACATGGCTGCCGTTGGTCATCTCGCTCTGGAACGTGACGGCCTCTCCCCGCAACGCGGCGCGAATGTGCGGTTCGACCTTGCTGTACGCCGCATCGCCCAGCAGCGCGCGCACGGTCTGCCCGTGGAGTTCGTCGCGCGGCCGGCCGAAGCCTCGCTCGTAGGCCAGGTTGTTGAATCGGTAGCGCTCGTCGGCGTCGATGTAGGCCACGCGCATCGGCAGCGCATCGGCCACCGTGCGCAGGCGGGCCTCGCTCTCCTGGAGCGCTCGTTGCGCTTCGCGGTACGAGGTGATGTCGGCGACGAGGGTGTACAGGCCCACGACCACGCCCCGCTCGTCGCGATCGGGAACGGCCGTGACCTGCACATGGCGTCGGCCCTCGGGGCGCACCATTTCCCGGTCGTACGCCACCTCCTGGCCCGCCAGGGCGGCCCGCAGCCGGGGTTCGATGTCCAGCCAGGCCTGCTCGCCGTAGAACTCCCGCACGCTCGTCCCGATCTGCGGCGCCGCGTCATCGCCGAACCATTGCTGGTACGTCCGGTTGACGAAGCGAAAGCGCAGGTCGCTGTCGAGGTAGGAAATCAGTGCCGGCAGGTGGTCGGTCACCATGCGCAGCCGATGCTCGCTCTCGCGGACCGCCTGTTCTGCGGCCTTGGCGGCCGAGATGTCGCGCATGAGTGCCGAGAAGTACTCGACCTTGCCCTGTTTGTCGCGGTGGCAGATGACGATGTGGCTGACCGGGAACTCGCGCCGCTGCGCATCCCAGACCAGCGATTCGCCCACCCAGACGCCGGCGGCCTCCGCCGCAGGCCAGACCTCCGACATGAACCGCTCGAGGGTTTGCGGCGGGTTGAAGTCGGCCAGCGTCAGGTGCTCGATCGACGCGTCGAGCGCCACCCCGGTGCGCCCGCGTGCGGCCGGGTTCATGTAGGTGAGCCGGCCCATCGGGTCGATCTGCACGACGTAGTCGGTGGTTGCGTCGAAGACTGCGCCCAGCATGCGAAGCGCTCCCTCGGCCCGCATGCGCTCGGTCACGTCGCGACCGACCGAATGAAGCATCGGCCGGCCCGACGGGTCGAGCTGAAGGCTGTCGGTCCACGAAATCCAGCGTTTGGCTCCGCTGGCAGTCATGATGCGGTTCTCGCCGGTCGACGTCTTGCCCGTCGACAGGACCTTCGAGATGACGTGCCGAACGATCTCGTGTTCCGCCGGCTCGACGTAGTCGAACAGATTCCTGCCCACCATCTGTGYGGGCGTCAGGCCGAACTGCCGCGCATACGCCGGGTTGACGTAGCTCAGTTCGCCGTCGGGCTTGACGAGCGACACGAGTTCGGACTGGTCATCGAGGATGGATTTCACCATCTGCTGGCTCGCGACCAATTGCCTGATCACCGGCCTCACCTCGCTGTGCTGGACATAGATGGCCAGCGCGAGGATGCCGACCAGCGCCAGCGCCAGAAGGTTCAGGCGCGACCGCATYGGCGCATAGAGCGTCTCGACATCGGTGCGCACCGCGAACCCGAGCCCGAAATCCTTGATCGGCGCGAAGGCCGAGAGGACAGGGCTGCCGCGCCGGTCATCGAGGAACTCCACGCCCTGTTCGCCAAGCACGGCCCTCGCCACCGGAAGGGCGGGGCTGCCCGCCGCGTCGAACATCGGCAGCTCGAATCCGGACGGCCTGAACCGGTTCGGCGCGCAGACCAGCTTGTCCTTGTCGCGGCCGCAGATCGCCACGTCGGAGGTGTCGCGGGATGCCCGGATGTCCTCCAGCAGGCGATCGAACAGCGGCATGCGCTGCTCGGTGTGCACCCGTCCGACGGTGCGCTCCCCGATGCGAACATCGGTTTCCGTGAGGAGCAGGTAGCCGTCCTTCCAGGCCAGGATGGTCGTCGACCCGGTGTTCGACAGGCGCTGGATGACTTGCATCTTCGCGGATGTCATGGTGCCCGCCTGCGCCACGCGCGTGGCATCTGCGGTGTAGAACTCCACGCCCGTCAGGTCGGTGGTCAGGATGCTGTCGGCAACCCGCTGCAGGAACTCCTTGGCCACCGCGTCGCCGGGCGCCGTGCTCAGCCTGTCCAGGGCCTGGCGTGCGGCCGGCCGCGTGGCAACGGTTCTCGGGAACCACAGGCTCACCTCGATGGTGTGGGCCAGCGACGTCGCGTTCGTCCTGGCGATGAGCAGCATGTCCTTCGCGACCGAGCGCTCGAAGGTATCGCGCATCACCCCGAAACCCGCAACGCCACCTGCCAGGGCGACCAGCGTGATGACCGCGATCGAGCGCCGCTTGATGCGCTGCTCGGTCTTTTGCAGCACCTTGGGTTCAAGCGCCTGGGATGCCTCGTGGAGCATCCACAGGCCGGCGCCGACGACCGAGAGTCCGAACGCGGTGACCGGCTGCATCCGGTTGAAGCTCGCCACCCGGTACAGCGTTTCCAGGCCCACGAAGTGACCGACGAGTCCGGCCAGGCCGATGAGGGAAACGGCCAGGGACAACCCCAGGAAGATGAGCTGGCGAGGCCGGGTGGAGCGTTGCCTGTTCAGCCAGAAGCCGATCCCGGCGAGCAGGAATCCCAGGCTCGCGTTCGCGGACAGCCGGCCGGGATGGGGTTGGGCCGCTGTGGAGACGGTGCCGGCGCGGACGATGTCGACGCCCAGGCCGATGCCTGTCACCCCTTCGAACAGGTAGGCCAGGGGCAGCGCGATCAGCGCGGCGATGCAGATGGCAGAGAGCCGGGTGAGCCAGGCGGCCGGGTTCGATGGGCGCGAGGCGTTGATCAGGCAGATGCTCGCCGCGATGAAGAGCAGCGGGCTGGCGATGCCTGCGTGCTCGGAGCCGGGGATGAGGTGCGCGACGGCGTCCACCTGAAACACCCAGCGCACGGCCATGGTCGCGCCGAGCAGGCCTGCGACGAGTCCTGCCACTCGCGCGGTTGAAAGGGCCGATTTCTGCATGGGGTCTATCCGATCCGGTGTCTGTCGCCTGACGATTGCGGCGTACAACCTCTCGACGGGCAAGCGACACCGGAGCAAGCGCTACACCGCAGGGTACGCCTCGGCAGGCGCGTTGAAGGCCGGAAGTGGGCCCGTGCAGGGGCGCAATTCAGGCGTGGACTGCGTGGGCCAGGCGTTCGCGCACGGCGGCGAGGTGGTCCGCCCTGACCCGCCGCAGGACGAAGTCGCGGTAGTTGGTGCTGCTGAGTTGGCTCCATGCGTGCGCTCGACCCAGGGCGGATCGCTGCGCGCGAGAGGCGAGAACCGCGTCGTCTGGAATCGGAGCGTTCGCATCGGTCATGAATTCATAGCCGTAGGAGCGCATGTGCTCTCTCGCCACCGTCTCGATGACCTCGATTTCGTCGACGCTCAGCTGGCTCTTGAACTTGTCCCGGTTGGCCGGGATGGGACCGAAGCAGTTGGATGACCACAGGTCCGACAGCTTCGACATCTGCCGTGCTTCGGTGGAAGCCGCCACGTCGAGCATTTGCGGAAGGAAGTCCAGGCCGATGAAGTCGCAGATGCCGCGCAGGACAAGCTCCTGGTC
>NZ_JBFUFP010000562.1:0-3547 GCF_056403375.1 Rhizobacter sp. P2_H2 | reverse complement strand
GGTGTACGGCGAGATTTGGGACGACCTCAGAAATGTTTGCGCAGATCATCTCGGCCACGGTCGACTTTCCCGTTCTAAAAGGCGCTTGGAACGAAACTCCAAGCTGGCGATAGGTCGCTGCCTCGGAAACAATGAGGAATGCACTTTTAACAGCCCGCGTAACGACTTTTACCGGTCGAAGAGTCAAGGGATGCTTCGCCAAATACCTAAGGCGTTCCTCGCCAGGCATCAGTGCGGCCTCGCGAAGCTGAGAGCGATCCGCCTGTACAGGTGTACTCATAGTGGTTCCTTTGAGTTGGCGGCGGTGTCAATATCGCTATTTCCAGCGCTTTGGAAGTGCAACGCCGAGCGGTGGTTTGCGAGCGACAGTCGACGTGGCTGGGTTCGACGAGGCCGGCTTTGCCGGTGCGGGTGCCGAAGCACCTGACATACGCAACGTCTCGGCAACAGTAGTAGCGTCTGCGGAGACTTCGAGCGACGAACGGCTCCGTGATGACGCATACGCTTTGGTGGAGAGATGGTTGATGAAGCACGCTACCGGATCACCCCCATCCGGTACGTAAAGCTGACCGTCCCTAATCAGCGCATTGATCGCCTTGCGTTGTTCGAGCGAATGGGCCGTCATTGCCCACCCTGAATCCATGCAGCGCAATTCGCCAATTCGCTCGCCAGTGTCCAGAAACGCTTCGACGATGCGGGCGTCCCGCTTTGGGACATGCACAATAACGCCTGTTCTAATCCAGTCGTACCGCTTCGACAGTTCGGGACTGGAGTACCGGACCTCGTCCAGTTCCACGTATGGCGGAACCCTCGACGCAGCGTAACCATTGATTCTCTTTGTGAGGACCTCGATGCCCGGTCGAGCCGAATATGCCGTGTAAGGTGGCCGCACCCGCGGGACCCAGGCAGCACCTGAGCCTGAGAGGGTGGTTCGCACGACATCCAGGGGGCTGCGACCGCCGAGTGCGCGGCTTGGCCGAGCGTTGTAGTTGGCCAAGAGCACATCGAGCAGTTGGATCAGCTCATGCCACTCAATGCCTCTGCCGGCTGCCTCCAACAGCGGKTCGCCGCGCTGTGGATCGCCTGGACCGAAACCCATGGTGCTTGGCAGGCGCTTGAAGCCGTAGGCGGAAAGTGCGCCAAAGAAGCGCTCGATAACAGCATTTCGCCACCAGTGGCCGACTGCGCCCCAGCCCACCATGCACCCAATGGACCGGTGCAGCCGCTGCTGGACGCCGCGGGCAAAATGCTGCGCAGCGTTATCTAGCTGGAGCGCAGCGAAGTTGACCTCCTCGAGGCCCTCAACGGCGCCGCATGGGAACCCCGCCCCGGTGTCATACTTCAACCCCTTAATTGTTAGCTTAAGAGGAATCCATTTCTGGGTACCGTTCAGATAGGCTTCCTCGACATGGGCCGCCGAGACTTGTGGCCGAATACAAATGCTAAACCCGGTGCATACGCGACTTTTGTAGCAGATTATTGCAACTATCTTCATTCGATCGATAGGTATCCGCTGAGGGCCTGCGGGTCCGTCTAAAATCAGGACGCCAACGGCGTCGACCGTATGGGCATCGCAGCCCACTAGATCGAAGGGAGCAGCGGCTAGGAGGAATTTTTCGTGTCCGGTGCCTAGATGTTGACGAGCCGCAATCGCTTTCCCTCTCCAAACAGTCGTCGTTGATAAATCCATCGCCACATAATTTGCGATGTAGCGCTCAATACTGCGACGTGCGGTGCTTTTGCTTGTACGAGGATACTGTTCACTAGGCAACTTTGTCTTAATTTTTTCTATAAATTGTGCAGCCACGCTCCGTACAGCTGGCGCTTTTCCTGGAGTCTTGTCGCCGCCGCCACCTTTCTTGATCATCTTGACTAATAGATCCTCCCAGTCTGGGTTGGCCTGTAGCCACCTTGAGAATCGACCGGCGAAGCCTCCGGAGTCTGACTGCCTGTTGTACGGACTGAGCCGGTTCATCCACAACAAGCCTGCCCATCCAACGATGCTTCCCGTTGCGTCGGCGGGTTGCAAACAACGCTTCAATTGATCGTAGAATGCATCCTTGGTGCAGTTGGCCTCTGAAAGCGCCGCCTTTAAGCTGCCATTCGTCTCAAAATATGCGCGTATGGCTCGGCTGAAACGCTCGAATCTGGGAAGGTCGAGCGTAGGAATGTGGGAAACCGTGACAGTTGGCCAAGATTCAAGTTTTCTCCATTCGAATGGAATAGAGGCGTACCCGTAGCGCACTATTGCTTCGCCATTTGCTTTCTGCGCAACTCGCTTCACAGAAGCTACCATGTCAGCGCTCCCCCCTCACAGCCGAAAATAAGCTTGTCCGGCTTAATGGGAGTGTGGCCAGATCAGTTTCAATCGCGCCGTTCAGCGCGAGTTGCAGGACAGCTGCGCCCACGAGTGCGGAATTCCCCCCTTCGCCCAGTTCTAGAAATCGCTGAAATGCGACTTGGCGATGTTTCTGCAGAAGATCAAGTACGCCATGTTTGTACTGTCCAAGTGGCCATTCCCGCGCCGCCGCAATCCAGGAGAGCGCCCTATGAACGTTACGCGTCCAAACGTCACGCGCCACCAACTGATTGAACGTTAGTACTTCCAGGCGCTGGATAGTGCTTAGCGGCCCTTTGCCGACGGCGTTTCGCAAGTCCTCAACGAAGGCCGAAGTATCCGGCTCCGTGTAAATCAACCGACGCCAGACAACTTCGCCGTTGGTCATCGTTACCTGTGCCGCGACCAAGTCCGCGAACGCATCGCCAGCAAGTGCGGTGACAGCTGCATGCGGCGTGTAGTCGACAGTGTTGACGAGTGGATCGCCCTCCACCATCAGGAAGTGGATGTAGCGAAGCCTTCCGGCAAGCACAACATCGCGCCCCATTTTCTGGCTGTAGTGCAGATGAAGGTCTTGCGCCTTATGACCGCGTGCATCGTAAGACTCGGCCATCGCTCCTCGAATTCGGGTTCCTAAGCGCGCGCCTTTATATTGCCTCGGTGCATTTGGGGGAGGGGATTTAGTCATAGCCTTCTCCGTAACTACGCATTGAAGCGGTTGAGACGCGGCTGCAGTGGAAATTACATCGCCGCGGTGCCATGGCTGAAGTGGCACTGATGCAACGTCAGACCACGACCGATTGGTCACTGAGAGCGACAGAGAGGAGAAAAGCTGCCCAAGGCGCTCGGCGTGGCGAGGCCTCCTTGCCCGGGGCAAGGTTCGGCGATAGAGTGTGCTTGACCGGTACCTCTGGTCTGCAGACTCAAGAGCCCGTCGCGGGTTGGCGCCTTCGACGGGCTCTCTGCTTCTCTTCTATCGCGCTCATGGATTACCGTTCATGACGTGCTCCTTTCTCGCACTGGTCTGGCTACCCGCGCAGAACTCTTGACCAGGTAGCGTGCAACGTCCGTTGCAAGCACGAAGACTCCACGTCTTCCCGAAAAGCGCAGTACCGGRAGTTCAAAGTGCTTGCGCTGGACGTGGCGGTCGAACGCGTCCGCGGTGGGGAATTGCAGGACCTCCGCCAGCGCCTTGCGTCCTAACAGGAC
>NZ_JBFUFP010000561.1:0-3548 GCF_056403375.1 Rhizobacter sp. P2_H2 | reverse complement strand
TCCCTTGGCCGCGCATGCGCGCTTCGCAATCCGCGCGGTCCTCCATCGGCAACGCGGCGCAACGCCGGGTCGCGTTGCGGGCCAGGCTGGGGTCCGGCTCCGGCAGGCGGCCGCCCTGTGCCGCGGCCAGTGCGGCGCGCGCTTCCTGCATGCAGGTCGCACGGTCCTGGTTCGAGCGGCCGCTGTTGCAGACGGCGCTGTCCTGCTCGAAGCGGGCACGGGCGGTCTGCTGGGCCGTCCTGTCGGCGGCCATGGCGGCGGAGACGCTCAGCACGATCAGCGGCGCCAGCGCGAACGAGCGCAACACGGTGGGCAACATGGTGGAAGTCTTCATGAACGGCTCCTTCAAGCGGTGGATCGCTGAAGTCTGTTCATCCTCGAGGCCGCAGTCTGTCGGACGGCGGGCCGAACGGAACGCAGGATCCGCCTACGCGGCTTGCTTACCTTGCGTTGCCGTTGGCCGCGCCGGATGCGGGAAAATCGCCGGATGCGAATCACCACCCCCCTGACTGCCACCGTCTTCGCTGCGCTGCTCGCCACCCAGGCGATCCCCGGCAGGGCGGCCACTCCCACCGCCAGCGCGACGCTGCTCGCCCGCTCCACGCTGCTCGGCGTGCAGAGCGCGATGCGCGAAGCCCGCCAAGGCGGCAAGATCACCGTCGACGCCGCCACCTGCGTCCAGTCGCTGCAACCCGGCGCGCTGGTCCCCGTCTTCGAGACCGCCGTGAAGGACAACTGGAGCGCGGCCGAGATCGATGCGATCGAGGCCTTCCTCGCGACGCCGGCCGGCCGGAAGTACGCCGAGCGCAGCGTGACGCAGGCCCGGCTCGATGCCGGCGAGACGCTGACGGCACCGATCGCCGAGTACACCGAAGAAGAGATTGCCGCGGTCGACCGCTTTCGCAAGACGCCGGCCGGCGCGCAGCTGATGGCGCGCAGCGAGTTCGCGAAGTCGTCGTCGCGCCAGGCGATCCAGTCACGCCTGCTGGAACTGCTGACCGGCTGCCGCGCGGTGCCCTGAGGGCTCAGCTCACTTCGGCCGCTTCAGCACCTGGAGGCTGCGCGCCGCGGCCTGCAGCCCCGGCTCGACCTTCGCCAGGTCGACCCGTTCGCTGAAATGCCGCTGCAGCGGCGTCAGCTCCGCGCGGCGCTTCAGCGCGATGCCGCGCGCGGTGCCGGTGATCGCATTGAAGATCGATTCGCAGGCCGGGCCCCAGGCCCGCGCCTCCTGCAGCAGTTCGCCCACCGCCAACTGCGCCGACGCGCCGGGCAGGCCGGTCGTCACGACGCGCAGCCACTGGCCGATTTTCGCCGCGAGCACGTCGCTGCGCAGCGATCCGGCCACGCACAGCACCAGCAACGATTGCGCTTCGAAGCGCTGCGGGCCGGCGCTGCGTTGCAATGCAAGCAGCGCCTCGTCGAACGCGGGCGCCTGCAGCCGGCGCGGATCGACACGGGCGGTGCCGGGCTCGAACGGCCCGCCGTCGATGTGCGTCACGTCGAGGTCGCTCTCGCGCAGCCTCAGTTCCACGCCTCGGGCGCCGCTGCCCGGCTGCACGCGAACCTGGAAGCCCGCATCGCCCGCGCGGCAGACGCGGTAGAAGCCGTTGTCGGCCCGGATCAGGTGCGTGTCTTCGGTGACCGCCTCGCGGATCTTGCGGACCTGCTCCGCCCAGTCGGGCGCCATGCGCAGCGTGAACATCATCCCGTTCCCCTTTTTTTTGCGATACCTTGCGGTCCTGTTCTGTGTCCACGGACCTGAACGGCGATTGTGGTGGAGCTTGCATGACAGTTGCTCAAACCCGCCCATCAGGGTGAGGGGGACCGCCACTCCCCTCGTTGGGGGGAAGGGCCGCGAATGCGCGTTCGTCCTACACGCCGACGGGCGCTGCGGCGCAGCAGCGCGCTGCTGCGGACTCCTATGCTCGCCGCATGAAGACCTTGTCGTGCGAGCGCTGCGGACTGCGCGTGTTCTTCGAGAACGTGGCCTGCGAGCGCTGTGGCGCCGTGCTCGGCTTCGTGCCGGATGAGCTGGCGATGGGCGCGTTCGAGATCGCGGCCGACGGCCACTGGAACCGCTTGCGCGAAGGCGCCGCGGCCCAGCGCCCTTGCCACAACTACACCAGCGCGCAGGCCTGCAACTGGATGGTGCCGGCCGCAAGCGACGCGACGCTGTGCACCTCGTGCCAGACCACGCACATCCTGCCGGCGCTCAGCGAACCGGACAACCTGCTGTCGTGGCAACGCATCGAGCAGGCCAAGCGCCGGCTGGTGTACAGCCTGTTGTCGCTCGGCCTGCCGGTGCGCAGCAAGGCCGTCGATCCCGAGCAAGGCGTGTGGTTCGAGTTCCTCGCGGAGATGCAGCCCGGCCAGCGCGTGATGACCGGCCACGACAACGGCACCATCACGCTGAACGTGCGCGAAGCCGACGATGCGCAGCGCGAGAAGACGCGCACCGAGATGCACGAGCCCTACCGCACGCTGCTTGGTCACTTCCGGCACGAGATCGGGCACTACTACTGGGACCTGCTGGTCGACGGCACGCCGTGGCTGGACGAGTTCCGCGCGTTGTTCGGCGACGAGCGCGCCGACTACGCGCAGGCGCTGCAGGCCCACTACGGCGCGCCGCCCGCCGACTGGCCGCAGCAGTTCGTCAGCGCCTACGCGAGCGCGCACCCGTGGGAGGACTGGGCCGAATGCTGGGCCCACTACCTGCACGTGCAGGACGGCCTGGAAACCGCCTCGGCCTGGGGCCTGCAGCTCGCATCGCCGGGTGGCGAGCCGGTGCKCGCGGCGGCCCTGGAGCCGCGCGACGACGCCCTCGAGCCGGCCCTGATCGAACGCTGGCTGCCGATCTCGCAGTTCATCAACGCGATGTCGCGCAGCCTCGGCTCGCACGACGCCTACCCCTTCGTGATGCCCGAGCCGGTGGTGCGCAAGCTGGCGTTCGTGCACCGCGTCGTGACGGCGGCCGGGGCGCCTGGCGCACGGCGCTGACACGCTGCCCGCTGGATTGCCCTGCCGCAGCGTGGGGTTTTCGGAGCCGGGTCCGGGCGCCCCGCACATCACGCAACTCATAATGTTGCATGAAACGAGACAGCAAGCTTTCCGGCGTCCTGCACGTGCTGTTGCACATGGCCGAGCAGGACGGGCCAGCCACCTCCGAATCGCTCGCCGGCGCGATGCAGACGAATCCCGTGGTCGTGCGCCGGCTGATGACGGGGCTGCGTGAAGCCGGCTTCGTCGCGTCGGCCAAGGGGCACGGCGGCGGCTGGGTGCTGTCGTGCCCGCTGCACGAGGTGACGCTCGGCGACATCCATGCGGCGCTCGGCTCGCCTGGGTTGCTCGCGTTCGGCAACCGCACCGAAAGCCCCGGCTGCCTCGTCGAGCAGGCGGTCAACGCCGCGCTCGACCACGCCTGCCAGGAAGCCGAGGCGCTGCTGCTGGCACGGCTCGGCCAGGTGACGCTCGCCGACCTGTCGAACGATTTCCACCGCCGGCTGAAAGCCACCGGCCACACGATGAAGGACTTCCACCATGCCCATTGA
>NZ_JBFUFP010000560.1:0-3567 GCF_056403375.1 Rhizobacter sp. P2_H2 | reverse complement strand
ACACCCGCGATCCCGGGCGCCAGGCCCGCACAGGCCGCGCCCGCGCCCGCGGCCGCCGCGCCGACGCTCAGCTGGAGCGCGCCGGCCGAGGTCAAGGTCGGCGACACCTTCGTCGCGACCCTGAACCTCGCGACGCCGGTCGCGCTGCGCGGCGCGCCGGTGCAGCTCGCCATCAGCAAGGGCCTGCTGTCGGTGGTCGACGTCGACGAGGGCGATCTGTTCAAGCAGGGCGGCGCGGCCACCAGCTTCAGCAAGACGATCGATGCCGAGCAGGGCAAGGTGCAGGCCGGCGCGATCCGCAACCAGGCCACCGGCGCGAGCGGCCAGGGCAGCCTGCTGAGCGTGCGCCTGAAGGCCACCGCCGCCGGCACCGCGGAGCTGACGACGCTCGGCGCGCAACCGCTCGGCCTCGACGGCCCGGCGCAGCCGTTCGGCCTGCCGCCGCCGCTGAAGGTGATCGTCAAATGAGGCGCACCGCCGGCTACACGCTGATCGAGCTGGTTGTCGTGCTGGCGGTGCTGGGCGTGCTGGCCGCAGCCGTCTTCCCGCTGGCCGAGATCACGCTGCAGCGCGAACGCGAGCGCGAGCTGAAGCAGGCGCTGTGGCAGATCCGCGAGGCGATCGATGCCTACAAGCGCGCCAACGACAAGGGCCAGCTGTCGCAGCCGGCCGGCGCCACCGGCTACCCGCCGAGCCTGCAGGCGCTGGTCAGCGGCGACACCGGCCTGCCGGGCGCGCAGCGGATGGTCTTCCTGCGCCGCATTCCGCGCGATCCGTTTGCCAGCGCCGAGCTGCCGGCCGAGCAGACCTGGGGCCTGCGCAGCTACCTGTCGACGGCCGAGCAGCCGCAGGCCGGCGCCGATGTCTACGACGTGTTCTCCCGCTCGACGCGCAGCGGGCTGAACGGCGTGCCGCTGAAGGACTGGTGATGCAGGCCATGCACAAGGCACGCGGCTTCACGCTGATCGAGCTGATGGTGGTGATGGCGGCCATCGGCCTGCTGCTGGCCATCACGGTGCCGCACTATGCCGAGCACGTCGACCGCGCGCGCGAGGTGGTGCTGCGCCAGAACCTCGCGGCGATGCGCGATGCGATCGACAAGTTCTACGCCGACCGCGGCCGCTACCCGGCGGCGCTGCAGGAGCTGGTGCAGGCGCGCTACCTGCGGCAGCTGCCGGTCGATCCGGTGACGGACCGCATCGACACCTGGGTGCTCGTGAACTCCGACAGCGGCGCAGCCGCGGGGGTGTCCGACGTGCACAGCGGTGCGCCGGGGCAGGCGCGCGACGGGAGCCCGTATGCGAGTTGGTGATCGAGCCGGCAAGTCGCCGTCGCGCGGCTTCACCTACGTGATCGTGCTGCTGCTGGTCGCGCTGCTGTCGCTCGGCCTGTCGATCGCCGGCCCGCGCTGGGCCGATGCGGCGCAGCGCGAGCGCGAGGACGAGCTGGTGCGCATCGGCACGCTGTACGCGCAGGCCATCACCCGCTACCGCGAGGCCTCGCCCGGGTCGCTGAAGCAGTACCCGGCCTCGCTCGACAACCTGCTGCTGGACAACCGCTTCGTCGGCACGCGCCGCCACCTGCGCCGGCTCTACACCGACCCGCTGGTGCCGGGCCGCCCGCTCGGCGTCGTGCGCGGCGCCGACGGCAGCGTGCGCGGCGTGTTCAGCACCAGCGAGGCGCAGCCGCTGCGGCGCACCCCGCTGCAGATCGACGGCCTGGCCGAGATGCCGCCCGCCGCGCAGTACAACCAATGGGTCTTCATGGCCAAACCGATCGCATCGACATCATGATCAACGCTTCCCGCCGCGGCTTCACGCTGCTCGAACTCCTCGTCGTGATCCTGATCATCGGCCTGCTGACCGGCATCGTCGGCCCGCGCTTCCTCGGGCAGATCGGCCGCTCGGAGGTCACTGCCGCGAAGGCGCAGCTCGATGCCTTCGACAAGGCGCTGCAGGCGTATCGCATCGACACCGGCCGCTTCCCGACCACCTCCCAGGGCCTGCAGGCGCTGCTGGTGGCGCCTGCCGACGAGCCGCGCTGGCGCGGCCCCTACCTGCGCGGTGCGCTGCCGCAGGATCCGTGGGGCAGCGCCTACCAGTACCGCGCGCCCGGCCTGCAGGGCCAGGAGTTCGAGCTGCTGAGCCTCGGCAAGGACCGCGCGCCCGGCGGCAGCGGCGACGACGCCGACCTGACGCGCTGAACTCGCGAGCGCCGCCATGCAGTTCAAGGTCCGCTACTACGACCCCGGCCAGGCCGCCGTGCTGGAGCGGCTGGCGCAGGCCGAGTCGCTGCAGGCGGTGCAGGCGCAGCTGGCGGGCGAGGGGCTGGTGTTCGTCGGCGCCGAGGCGCAGCCAAGTGGGCCGGCGCGCACGCCGCTGCTCGGCGGCGGCGCGGGCGCCTTCAACGTCGCGTGGTGGTGCCGCGAGCTGCGCACGCTGCTGCAGGCCGGCATGACGGTGGTCGAGGCGCTCGAGACGCTGCAGGCGCAGTCGTCGCAAGGCGCGCGCGGCGACATCCAGGCCGAGCTGCTGCGCGCGCTGCGCGAGGGGCGGCCGCTGTCGAAGGCGATGCACGAATCGCAGGCCTTCCCGCCGGTGCTGGTGGCGAGCGTGAAGGCCAGCGAGCGCACCAGCACGCTGGGCAGCGCGCTGGCCGATTTCCTGGCGCACGACGAGATGATGGGCGCGTTGCGCAAGCAGGTGGTCAGCGCGGCGATCTACCCGGCCGTGGTCGTRACGCTGGGCTTGCTGATCACGCTGTTCCTGCTGCTGTACGTGATCCCGCGCTTCTCGGGCATGTACGTGGATTTCCACGGCAACCTGAGCCTGCCCACGCAGGTGCTGCTGGGCTTCAGCAAGGCCGTCTCGCAGCACACCGCCGAGGTGGCCGCGGGCCTGGCGGCGCTGGTGGTCGGTGGCGTGTGGTGGGTTCGCTCGGGCGGCGCGATGCGCTTCGCGGTGGCGGTGGGCTCGCGGATCGGGCCGCTGCAGCGCCAGTGGGACCACTTCCGTCTTGCCAAGCTGTACCAATCGCTCGCGCTGATGTTCCGCGGCGGCTACACGCTGGACGAAGCGATGGCGCTGTGCGAGACGCTGGGGCTCGGTGCGCGCATGAGCGAGGCGGTGGCGCGTGCGCGTGTCGACCTGGCGCGCGGCAAGCGCGTGTCGGCGACGCTGTCGCAGGCCGGGCTGACCGACACGGTGGCCGAGCGCCTGCTGGCGGTGGGCGAGCGCACCGGCAGCTTCGACGTGGTGCTGCAGACCATCTCGCAGCGCCATGCCGCGGCCTTCACCACCTTCGTCGAGCGGGCCACGCGGCTGGTGGAGCCGGTGCTGCTGCTGATGGTGGCGCTGCTGGTCGGCGGCATCGTCGTGATGATGTACATGCCGATCTTCGACATTGCCAATGGAGTGCGCTGAACGATGAGCAACACGGGCATCGCCCCTCTCGCCCTTCCGGCCCTGATCGCCGACGCGCGGCGCCAGCACCGCGCCGGCGCCGGCACGGTGCTGGACGTGCTGCAGCGCACCGCGCCGCCGGGCCTGGCGCGCCGCCTGCGCGAGG
>NZ_JBFUFP010000559.1:0-3567 GCF_056403375.1 Rhizobacter sp. P2_H2 | reverse complement strand
CGCTGGAAGCGCGCGATGCGGCGCGCCGCGCGCGGCCCCCAGGTGTTGCGGTGGCCCTGCGCCTCGAGCTGGCCGTTGAACAGGCCGTGGATGCGGCGGTGCGTCGCCTCCTGCGCGACGAAGCCCTGCACCTCGTCGGCGAAGCCGGCCTGCACATCCGCCGGCAAGGCCTTCGCGGCGGCCCGCACTGCATCGATGAAGAACTGCTCGCCGACCGGGARGCTCATCGACAGCGCGTTGAAGAACGCCGTCAGGAAGGCATCGCCACCGGCCCAGCGCCGCTCGAACGGGGTCGACAGGTCGACGAGCAGCGAACGGACGGTGTGGTGGGCCATGGCCCCGATCCTAGTGGGTCGAACGGCGTGCGCGGCGCAGGGTTTGCCGCAGGAAGTCGATCGCCCCGGGCGGCACCGCCGTCACCAGGTACAGCGCCCACAGCTTCGGCTGCTTCCAGCGCTGGCGCAGGCTGTCGCCGAAATGCCGGTGCGCGGCGGCGTAGTCCTCGCGGTACCACATCTCCATGCCGACCCATTCGTAGGCGCTCGCGATCGTCTCGGTCAGCAGCGCCGGCGGCAGGTCGAGCCGGCCCCCGCGCCGCTCGCGTTCGCGCTCCACCTCGGGCAGCAGCGTCTTCAGGTAGTTGCTCGCGATCATCCAGCGGTAGGCCGGCTGGGTCAGCTGGTCGGCGGCGCCCTTGCGGTACAGCACGGCGCTCGCGTCGAGCAGCGCGGCCGGGCCGGCGCGGCTCGCCTTCAGGTGGTAGGCATGGTCCTCGCCGGACACCATGCTCTCGTCGAAACCGCCGATCGCGTCGGCGCGCTCGCGCGTCAGCATCAGCGTCGACGGCTGGCACAGGTTGCCGATCAGCATGCGCGAGCGCACGTCGCCCCAGTACACGCGGGTGCCGGCCTGCGGCCCGGTGGCATCGGGCACGAGCTCGGCGAGCCCCGCCTCGTGCTCGAACACCGCGATCCCGTGCTTCGCGAGCTGGCCATAGGCCGAGTACGCATCGCGCAGGTGCGCCTGCCGGACGAGCTGGCCGTGCTCGTCGACCACGTCGAGGTTGGTCCACAGCATGCCGACGCCGTGCGGCGCCAGCGCCCGCAGCGTGGCCACCTGCAGCTGCAGCTTCCACGGCTGCCACAGGTCGTCGGAATCGAGGAAGGCGATGAACTCGCCGCGCGCATGCGCCAGCCCCAGGTTGCGCGCCGACGACACGCCGCCGTTCGGCTTGCGCAGGTAGCGCAGCCGCGGCTCGTCGGCATAGCGGCGCCCGAGCACGCCGGCGGTGTCGTCACCGGAACCGTCGTCGACGACGATCAGCTCGAAGTCGCCGAAGGTCTGCGCCAGCACCGCGTCGATCRTGCCCGGCAGCAGCGCGGCGCGGTTGTAGGTCGGCATCACGATCGTGACGCACGGCGGCGGTGTCCGGCTGGCCGGTGACTCGCTCCTCACGCCCGTCACGCGTCCAGGCCGGCGTTGCGCCGGTTGCTGAAGGTCGCGCGGTCCATCTCGCGCAC
Organism: Rhizobacter sp. P2_H2; assembly: GCF_056403375.1. Lineage (NCBI taxonomy): Bacteria > Pseudomonadati > Pseudomonadota > Betaproteobacteria > Burkholderiales > Sphaerotilaceae > Rhizobacter > Rhizobacter sp. P2_H2. The sequence continues at coordinate 2,047 of NZ_JBFUFP010000559.1, read as the reverse complement.
GTCGCACGAGACGGCCTGCACCTGCGGCAGCAGCGCCGCCAGCCCGCGCACGATCGCGGCCGACAGCTTCTTGCGGTCGGCCTCGCTGCGCCCGGTCAGCACGTAGGCGAACACATGGACGAAATCGGCATCGATGCCGCCGACCAGGCTGTGCTCGTGCACCAGCACGCGGATCTTCACGTCGCCGACGGTGAACAGCTCGCTGGCGAGCGCGGCGTCATGGACGGCACGCATCATCCGCTCGACCGGCACCTGGGCCGCGACCGACTTCGTGCACTCGAGGATGCAATGGGGCATGGGATCGTTCTCAGACGTCGAGGGTGTAGACGCGGGCCGCGGCACGCTCCGGCGCACTGTGGCCGCGCAGCGCCTGCGCCCACCCGGCGTCGTTGGCCGAGTGCGCCGGCGTCAGGCCGCGCACCATCACCGCGACTTCCTCGGAACCACCATCGATCTCGTTGAGCTGGTGCAGCTGCTCGTCGAACAGCCGCGCGATCGATGCGCCGGCGGCGTCGATCAGCACGAGGTAGCGGACTGGCTTGCTGTGCATCGTTGTTCTCCCTGGTCCGCTCAGCCGACCCAGCGGCGTGCGTTGTGGAACATCCGCATCCACGGGCTGTGGGCGGAAATGTCGCCCGAAGTCCAGCTCATCAGCACGTTGCGGAACACCCGCTCCGGGTGCGGCATCAGCACCGTGAAGCGGCCGTCGCCGGTGGTCACCGCGGTCAGGCCGTCGGGGCTGCCGTTCGGGTTCGCCGGGTAGGCCTCGGTCGGCCGGCCCGCGTGGTCGACGAAGCGCATCGCGCGCTTCACGGTGGCGGCGTCGCCGCGCTGCGAGAAATCGGCAAAGCCTTCGCCGTGCGCCACCGCGATCGGCAGGCGGCTGCCGGCCATGCCGCTGAAGAAGATCGACGGGCTCTCGAGCACCTCGACCTGCGCGAGGCGGGCCTCGAACTGCTCGCTGCGGTTGCGGGTGAACTTCGGCCAGTCCTGCGCGCCGGGAATGATCGGCGACAGCGCCGCCATCATCTGGCAGCCGTTGCACACGCCGAGCGCAAAGGTGTCGCTGCGCCCGAAGAACGCCGCGAACTGCTCGGCCAGCACCGGGTTGAACATCACCGAGCGCGCCCAGCCTTCACCAGCCCCCAGCGTGTCGCCGTAGCTGAAGCCGCCGCAGGCGACGAAGCCCTGGAACTGGTCGAAGCGCGCGCGGCCGGTCTGCAGGTCGCTCATGTGCACGTCGAAGGTGTCGAAGCCGGCCTGCGCCATCGAGTAGCTCATCTCGAGGTGGCTGTTGACGCCCTGCTCGCGCAGGATCGCCACCTTCGGGCGGGCGGTGTTGACGTACGGCGCGACCGGCGCCGCCGGGTCGAAGCTCAGCTGCAGGTGCAGCCCGGTGTCTTCGCTGCGGCCGGCGGCCTCGTGCTCGGCGTMGGCACACGCCGGGTTGTCGCGCAGCGTCGCGATGCGCCAGCTGACGTCGTCCCAGGCCTGGTGCAGCTCGCGCAGCGGCGCGCTGAACACCGCCTTCGCGTCGCGCCAGATCTCGACGACGCCAYGCTCGTTGGTCTTGCCGATCACGTGGCTGTGCTTCGACAGGCCGTGCTCGCGCAGCACCTGCATCACCTCGTTGCGAGCGTCGGTGCGCACCTGGATCACGGCGCCCAGCTCCTCGTTGAACAAGGCCTTCAGCGTCAGCTCGGCGCGGCGCGCACCGACCTGCCCGGCCCAGTTCTTCGAGTCGCCGTGCTCGGCGCGGCTGTCGGCGATGCCGTCGCCTTCGGTGACCAGCATGTCGACGTTCAGGCTCAGGCCCAGGTGGCCGGCGAAGGCCATCTCGCAGGCAGCCGCCCAGAGGCCGCCGTCGCTGCGGTCGTGGTAGGCCAGCAGCTTGCCCTGGCTGCGCAGCTGGTTGATCGCGGCAACCAGCGACTTCAGCAGCGCCGGGTCGTCGAGATCCGGAACCTCATCGCCGAACTGGTTCAGCACCTGCGCCAGCATCGAGCCGGCCATACGGTTGCGGCCCTGCCCGAGGTCGATCAGCACC
>NZ_JBFUFP010000558.1:0-3570 GCF_056403375.1 Rhizobacter sp. P2_H2 | reverse complement strand
GGACAAGATCGCACACGTCCCTTCGCCACAGACGCTGCTGATGACGAGCGTGCCTCCCATCATCTCGGTGAGTTGCCTCGACAGGACGAGCCCGATGCCGGTCCCCTCCACGGTGGAGGATTCAGCCCCCAGGCGGTTGAACGGTTCGAAAAGGCGCGCGAACCGGTCGGCAGCGATGCCGCGCCCTGTGTCGACGATCCTCACGACGCAGTCGGCGCCGCAGACCTCCCAGGTCAGCGTGACGCGACCACCCGGCTTGTTGTACTTGACGGCGTTGCTCAGCAAATTGACGAGCACCTGCCGCAGGCGAACCGGGTCCGCCTTGACTTCGATGTCCTTCGCGCGCGCTGCTGCCAGGATGCCTGCCTCGGCATCGATGTGCCCCGAGACGGCGGCGGACAGGAAGATTTCGATGCCGGCTGCCGTCACCAGGGGCGACACCATCGTGGCGGCTTCCTCGACCACCTGAAGCAGTCGCACGGCCTGCGTCGAGACCGCAACCCCCCCAGACTCGATTCGTGAGAGATCGAGCACATCGTTGACGAGCGCCAGCAGGTGGGCACCGGAATTCTCGATGTACTGAACACGTTCGAGCTGGCTGACGGATAGCGGCCTGGAGGCGTCCATCCGGAGCAGCTTGGAGAAACCGATGACCGCGTTCAGCGGTGTGCGCAACTCGTGGCTCATGCGCGAGAGGAACTCGGTCTTCGCTCGGTTGGAGGCCTCCGATGCTTCGCGGGCGCGTCGCTCGATGTCTGCCGATCGCCTCGCCGTCACGTCTCGCAATACGATCGTCGTCAGCGCTGAACGCTCGGTTTCCAGTCGCGAGAGTGACGCCTCGGCCGGAAACCCGGCGCCATCCTCACGCGCTCCCTCGAGCTCCAGAAGGGACTCGGACGTCGTCGGCACCAGGGGGACGGCCGCCCCGTCCGGCAGCCTCACGAACCTGTCGACCGATGTCCCCAACGCCTCGGCGGCGCCCACGCTGAAGAGTCTTTCAGCGGCACGATTGAAGAGGACCACCGTTCGCTGCTCGTCCACCGTCACGACGCCGTCGGTCACCGCATCGATCAGTCGCTCCATGCGGAGCTCGGTCGCCGCCTGGAGACGGGCGCTGCGGCGGATGAAGATGAGCCCGGAGACCGTCAGCAAGAGGGCGATGAAGGCATTGAGGCCCAACAGCAGCTTCTGGGTCGTTCTGGACGCTTCGCCCAGCTGGAGCGAGAACGCGCTGGTGAGTCGAGTGAGCCGTTCGTTCAGCTCCGGGCCCCTGCGGCGCATCTCGTCGACCTCTGCGGATCGAGGATCGCCTGCGAGGATTCGCTGCCGCGCACGGTCGACCAGGCCGCGCATCTCTTCGATCGTCCGATCGCCCTCCGTCCAGGTCGCGATGGGCGTGGATATGAAGGAAACGTGCTGGAACAAGCGAAACATGCGGATGAGGCCGTCGATATCGCCCGGGTGATTGCCGCCCTCCAGAAACCCACGCCTCGCGGCGGCGATGTCCGGCTCTGCCTGTTGGAGCGCCTCGCGAGCGGCGCGATCGCCAAGCGAGTTCGCAAGCGCCGACATGAAGTGCTGGTAGTCCGCCTCGCGGTGCCCTTCGGCATAGTCCAGGAGGTAGAGCTGCGCGTCCCTCTGCCCCTTGGAGTAGAGGCTCTCCCCCGTGATGTAGGCTCGAACCGTGGAAAGCATCTGGATGCTGAACGCCGCCACCGACGCCTGCAGGAGGGTCATCGCGACGAAGACGGCGATGATCGGCCCGTGGCGCGGCATGTGTGCCTTGCGTGCGGCGCCCGGCGCCGGCGTCCCTTTCATGGAGAGCGCGCCGACGGATGCGCCGAGCGACGGACGCTGCGACCAGCCTGTTCGATATCGAACATGAGACGGACCACCCCCTGGGCCTGGCCCTGATTGCCCAGGGCCACTCAGCACGAGCCGTACCTTAGTTGGGGTGCCTCTGATCGGTTGCAAGGGCCGCTGGGTGCGCGCCGCTCTCGCACAGCGCTTTCAGTGTTCCCAGTGCCTTCGGCCAGGTTTCCACCATGCCCTCGAACTCATCGGTCATGTCCTGGTCGACCGTGAGCAGCGGATTCGCTGGCCGATCCGGCCCGTCAGGATTCGACATCGCCCTGCACCGGCTCCTCCGGATCGAACGGCTGCACGCCCAGCCGCGCGACACCCTGGTCGACGCGCGCCGTGAGCTTCGCGAGCTTGCGCTGCAGGTCTTTCCAGTTGCGGATGCCCTCGTTCACCGGGTCCATCGGGTAGTAGACCTTGTTGCCCTTGGGCCTGGCAGCCGACAGCGCGAAGCGCACGAGGTCGTTCAGCTCGAACGCCAGCTCAGTCATCTGCGCGTGCGTCTCGGCCACGTGGGCGTCGATCAGTTCGCGGCGGCGCGGGGTCATCTCCATGAAGGATCTCCTGGGCCCTGGGCGGACCATAGAAAAAGGGCCTGTCCCTTTCGGAACAGGCCCTGATTTCCAGACGTTTTTGGTGGGCGATGAGAGGGTCGAACTCCCGACATCCTCCACGTCAAAGAGGCGCTCTACCACTGAGCTAATCGCCCGAGTCCATGACTATAGCATTAGTTTTTCGGCAGCTGGCTGGCATCGAAATTTTCTTCATCGGCCGACTCACTTTCTGCGTGCACTTCGCACGCCGCCGATGCGGTCCACCGCCGCCAGCACCTGGTTCAGCCGCGCCGAATCGGCGACCTCGACGGTGAAGGTCATCCACGCGGTGCCGCCGCGCACGTCCTTCACCGATTGCGTGTTGACGCCGGTCACGTTCATCTTCTCCTTCGCGAACACTTCGGAGATGTCGCGCAGCAGGCCCTGCCGGTCGGCCGCCTCGACCAGCACGTCGACCGGGTACAGCGAGGGCTTGTCGCCGCGCCGCTCGCCCCAGGTGACCTGGATCACCCGCTCCGGGCTGCGCGCGGCCATCTGCCGGAAGTTGCTGCAGTCGGCGCGGTGGATGGCCACGCCGCGCCCGCGCGTCACGTAGCCGCCGATCGCATCCGGCGGCGCCGGCCGGCAGCAGCGCGACAGGCTGGTCATCAGCGATTCGACGCCCACCACCAGCACGCCGCCCTTCGGCGCCTCGCCCTCGGGGCGGGTCAGGCGCTGCGTGATCACCGCGTCGGGGTCGGGCTGCGGCTCGGGCGGGCGCAGCAGCGCCTCGATGTTGCGCAGCGAGAACTCGTCCTTGCCGACCACCTCGAACAGCGCCTCGGCATGGCGGAAGCCGAGCTGCGCCGCCAGGTCGTCGAGCTTCATCGAGGTCCTGCCCTCACGCTGCAGCAGCTTCTCGACCGCCTCGCGGCCGCGCGCGATGGTGTCGCGCAGCGCGAGCGCATTGAACCAGGCCCGCACCTTGGCCTTCGAGCGCGAACTCTGCAGGTAGCCCAGGTTGTCGTTCAGCCAGTCGAGCGACGGCCCGCCTTCCTTGATCGTCGTCACCTCGACGGTCTGGCCGCTCTGCAGCCGGGTGTTCAGCGGCACCATCGTGCCGTCGACCTTGGCGCCGCGGCAGCGGTGGCCGAGGTCGGTGTGCACGGTGTACGCG
>NZ_JBFUFP010000557.1:0-3583 GCF_056403375.1 Rhizobacter sp. P2_H2 | reverse complement strand
GTGCTGTTCAACGAGACGCCCGCCGCCGCACCGGGGCCGCGCGGCGCGCTGACGCACAGCGAGCTCGGCAGCGTGAGCTTCGAGCTGGTGCACGACCAGCCCGGCGACGCGCCGTGAGGAGGAGACGACCATGAGCCAGTTCACCGGCAACGTCGACGACTTCGGCATGGACACCATCTCGCTGGCCGGCAGCCTGCCCGACAAGCTGCGAGCCATGAAGGCCGCCGGGTTCACCCAGGTGATGCTGTCGGCACGCGATCTCGTCGGCCACCCGGCCGGCGTCGACGCCGCGGTGCAGGTGGTGCGCGACAGCGGGCTGCGCGTCACCGGCTTCCAGGTGCTGCGCGACTTCGAGGGGCTGCCAGGCGGCCTGCGCGAGTACAAGATCGACATCGCGCGCTCGATGATGGCGCTGTGCGCGGCAGTCGGCTCGCGCGTGCTGCTGGTGTGCTCGTCGACATCGACCCATGCGAGCAGCGACCTCGACGACATCGCGCGCGACCTGCGCCGGCTCGCGGTGATGGCGGTGCCGTTCGGCATCCGCATCGCGTTCGAGGCGCTGTCGTGGGGCCGCACGATCAACGAGTTCCCGGTGGCCTGGGACGTGGTCTGCCGCGCCGACATGCCCAACCTCGGGCTGGCGCTCGACTCGTTCCACGCGTTCGCGATGCAGACCTCGCTGGACTTGCTGGACGAGGTCGACCCGCAACGGATCTTCCTGGTGCAGCTCGCCGACTTCATGTGGAACGAGATCCGCTCGGTCGAGGAGCGCATCGACACTGCGCGCCACTTCCGCGTGTTCCCCGGCGAAGGCGCGCACAGCCGGCAGGCCGCCGAGATGGTGCTGCGGCTGGACCGGCTGGGTTACCGCGGCGACTACAGCTTCGAGGTGTTCAACGACGACTACCAGCAGATGCCGCTGCCGATGGTGGCGGCACGCGCCGCGCGCTCGGCGGCGTGGCTGGGGGAGGCGGTGCTGAAGCGGTCGGTGCCGTTGCCGGGGGCGCTTCGGCTCAGAACGGATCGGGATGTCGCGGTCAGCAGGAATGCCGATTGCTTGCTGCCAGCAAGTTCAACGAGGCATTGAACGTGACGGCCGCTGCCTTGCAGTTCTGACACGTCTCTCTGCCTGCATCGGCAATCGGGTCGGCAGGTTTTCCCGAGGAGGGGGCCAGGGCCGCCTCGGTGACTGCGTCAACGCACGGGAGAGAGTGATGAAGACATCCGCACTGTTCGCTTTGCTGGTCTCGGCGGGCATGGCCGCCACGGTCCAGGCCCACGAATCCTCCGCCGAGTTCCAGTTCGATCCCATCGTGGGCCTGTCGGGCAGCGGGGCTTCGACGCCGGGCACGGTCGGCCAGTGGCTCACGCCGAATTCCTACAGCGGCTCCACCACGGTCAGGTACACCTGGGCCGACGGGAGCCGGTCGTGGAACCAGGACACCTACACCTCGGCCGGGCTGCCGCTCGCGGACCGCAACGGCGATCCCTTCGGCCCGCGGCGCGAGCAGACCATGCCGGCGCTGGCCGCCGATTCGCCTTCGGCCCACTCGCTGGTCGAGCCCGGCCACATGCTCGCGGGCGTGACGCGCGAGCATCCCTGGGACGAAGCCAACGCCAGTGCCAACTGGGAGCGCACGTTCTCGCTGCTGCCCAACACCTCGATCACCTTCTCCGGCACGGCCACCCTCGGCTCGGACCAGGCGACCACGCAGGAGACCACCTTCGCGGCCTCGCCCAACCTGAACCCGCAGTACGCGAACCGCGGCGGCCTCTCGTTCCACAGCTCGCTCGGCGACGGCAGTGGGTGGATCAACGGCATCAGCTTCATCGCGCGCATCATGAACTTCGACCCGCGGCTGCCCGCCGGCTCTCCGTCGCTCGGGCGCGTGGGGTCGGTGGACGACTTCGCCTACAGCAGCGACGAGCAGGGCCACCTGTCGCTGACCCTGTTCAACCATTCCGACGAGCTGATGTTCACGAGCCTGTCCTTCGGGGCGTTCGCCGTGGCGCCGTTCATCTCGCCGATCCCGGAGCCGTCGACCGCGGCGGCCATGCTGCTGGGCCTGGGGCTGCTGGCCTGGCGGCGCAAGGCGTCGTCCAACCCGTCATCCACCCCCACCGCCGCCGGAGGCCTCGCATGAAGACCCGCAACCTGCTCATCGCGCTGGCGGCCGTCGGGCTGGTCGGCCTGGCCCGCGCCGGCGACGTCAGCGTCGACTTCCGGCTCGACCCGCTCACCGGGCTGTCCACCGACGCGAGTTCCCCGCCCGGCACCGTGGGCCACTGGATCACGCCCAACACCTTCTCCGGTTCGACGACGGCGATCCACTACTGGGCGGACCAGTCGACCTCGTATCGCGAGACCTCCTTCGATTCGCAACGTCTCGCCGGCAGCGCCATCGGCACCCAGCCGTTCGGCAACTACAGCCGCGGCGTCGACCGGGTGGCGGCCGATGCGCCGTCGGCCCATGTGACGGTGGAGCCGGGGCACCTGCATTCCGAGGTGTCGCGCCCGAAGATGGGCGACTCGGCGGATGTCCACCTCGATTGGCAACGCGCCTTCACGCTCGACCCGAACAGCTCCATCACGCTGTCGGGGCTGCTGACGCTCGACTCCACGGTGCCGCTCTCGCCGACGGCGTCCTACGGCACCACGCCGAACCCACGGGACACCATCGCGAACTCGGCCACGCTCTCGTTCCGCGACAACGCGAGCTGGGGCTGGGGCAACGGCATCACGCTCATCGCGAACATCCTGAACCAGGATCCGCGGGACTTCCACGCGCCGTTCCTGGGCATCCAGCCGGGGCCGGACGACTTCGCCTACAGCGCCGATCCGCAAGGGCACCTGTCGCTGACGATCTTCAACCGGTCCAACCAGTCGATGTTCGGCAGCTTCGAGATCCTGTTCCTGTCGTCGGTCGACCAGATGCCCATCCCGGAGCCGAGCACCTGGCTGGCGATGCTGGTGGGGCTGGCGGTGCTGGCCTGGCGGTACAGGCCTGCGGGATCATGAGCCTCGGTTCAAGCCGGTCGAGCGCGCGCGGGAATCGTGACGACGAAGCGGCTGCCCAGCCCGAGCCCGGCGCTGCTCGCCTCGACGCTGCCGCCATGCGCTTCGGCCAGCTCGCGCACCACCGCCAGGCCGAGCCCCAGGCCGACGCCGTTGAACTTCACCGCATGCTGCTCCTGCACGAACGGGTCGAAGACCTCGAGCAAGGCCTGCTGTGTGATGCCGATGCCGTTGTCGCTGACGGTGAACACCACGGTGTCCGGCGTGCGTTGCACGACGAGGGCGATCTGGCCGCCGGCCGGCGTGTACTTGGACGCGTTGCCCAGCAGGTTGCTCAGGATCTGGGTCAGGCGGACCGCGTCGCCGCACATGGCGCCCGGTGGGGACGGCACCTCGAGCTGCAGTGACTGCGTTCGCAGGGCCATCGCATGGCGGCAGCTGACGAGCGAATCCTCGATCACGTCGGCGATGTCGAGGTCGCCCCACTCCAGCCGCAGCTTGCCGGTATTGACTCGCGACACATCCAGCAGGTCACCGATCACGCGCGACATGCGCCCGGTCTGCCGT
>NZ_JBFUFP010000556.1:0-3589 GCF_056403375.1 Rhizobacter sp. P2_H2 | reverse complement strand
GGGCCGACAACCGGGGTTGCAGATACCACTCAATGCCGCCGCCGATCGTGAGCTCGGTGCCTTCCTTGTCCTCGGTGCGAACGATGAACGTGTCGCTGCGGGGCGTGCGCCGGTGGTAGGCCCCGAGGCGGCCGAGCAGCGCGATGTGGTCGCCCAGGTGCAATGCGCCGACCACCGCGATGGCGGGGTCGGTGTGCCAGCCGGAGCCCAGCGACACGGCGCCCGCCTCCAGCCGTATCGAGCGCCGGAACTGATAGCCCAGCATCAGCTTGCCCCCGTGACCGGTCAGCGTGTCATGCTGGTTGTCCTGCCCGCCTGGCGCCTGGTAGTGACTGAGGCCGGCTCCGCCGGACACGTACCACCCGGATTGTGGCCCGGCGGCCGACGGCGCCTCGGCGGCTCCGGTGTTCTCCTGCGCGGCCGCAGCCGCGACCAACCCCGATGCCAACGCTGCTGCGAGCCACGCTCGCGCGCCAAGACCGAATGCCATGGTTCCTCCCTGCCGCTGTGGGCGCTGTTGTGTGCGGCGCATTGTGCCCGCGCATCGCGCCCAAGAAAAAGCCCGCCGAAGCGGGCTTGACAGGGGATCGATCGATCAGGCCGCGTTCAGCCACATCGAGGTGTCGAAGGCGCTGCTCATCATCGGCATGTTCATCCCGAAGTTCGCGTTGGCTGCGCTCTTGGCCGCCGGCTTGGCGGGCTTGTTCTCTGCAATCTGGGCCGTTTCCGTCGCCCGCTCCCATGACCCTTGTTCCTGGGAGCGGGCTACTGAAAAGAATAGAAGCACCTGAACGGTATTTTTCGCTCCGCCCAGAAATCGGCCGCGTCGCGGAAGACATCGAGCAACTGCTCGCGGGCCTCGCGGTCGAAGCGCGGGTTGTCGGGCAGCTGCTCCAGCACTACGACGAAGCCGGGTTGCGCGCCCGACTTGTGCACCAGGTCGGTCATGCAGTCGTACAGCGCATCCAGGTTCTTGCCGAAATGCGACGGGAACAGGAAGGATTCGGCGATGCTGTCCAGCACGTCCTGCTTGGACTGGGCGTTCGTCAGGTTGGCGTAGAGGAAGTGCTGGCCCACGCTTTGCGCGGCCTCCTGCAAATCCTCGACACGGTAGGCGCGTATCGACTGGACGATGTTTGGACGGACGGTCTGCAAGAGCATGGTCTCGTTCCTCCTTGGTTCAAAAGAATCCATCAACTGATGCTCACTTCACGATGCGGCGAAAACTCGCGTAGTGGTCGTCGGTGTAGTAACAGGCCTGCGGCGTCGTGACCTGGTAGCCACCGCAGACGATGCGCTTTGCCGCGCGGTTCCTGGCCCCCGGGGTTGTCACGGTGTACTCGCGGTAGTAGCCGCGGCGCTGTGACGGTAGCTGGCGTTCGCGGTTACCGAACACGCTGCCATCCTTGGGATACGGAAACGGGCCTCCCGTTCGAATCAGCCGCTCTGTCGCCTGGGCCTCGGCCGGCAGTGCCGCCAGGGCCACCGTCGCCATCTCGGTCACTGGCGCTGGTGCTTCCTTGGCAACCACCGGAGTTGCAGCCATGGAAACCAGGCTCGCTGCCATGACAGCCGCAGCGATCGCCTGCTGGCCCCGGTGGTAACACCTGCGGGCTCGGCCATCGAATTGACTTGCACAACTCAGCAATGAACCGGCCAGCAAACCGGAGAGAGACACGGGGTTATCCCTGAATTCAGAAACCGGGATGGTACCGAATCGGCCCGCAAAGCTCAAGCTGCTGCCTCAATTTGGGGCAGGAGAGATCAGAAATCAGTGAACGCTCGCATTCGTCTGAGGCCATATGAGTCGGCACATTCAGACAGCATCACAGCGATAAAACACCCGGATCGGGTCGATGACAGGGGTGTCACATGCCCGTGCAGGACCCCCGGGCATTTTTGGCGCACGCACCAAGCTGTGCTTGGCGCGCGGCCGGCGACCGTTTCTGTCAGATCAGCGTGCCGCGTTGGCGTCGGCGACGGTCAGTGCGGTCATGTTGACGATGCGGCGCACGGTGGCCGACGGCGTCAGGATGTGCACCGGCTTGGCCGCCCCCAGCAACACCGGCCCGATCGCGATGCCGCCGCCGGCCGCCGTCTTCAGCAGGTTGTAGCTGATGTTGGCGGCGTCGATGTTCGGCAGCACCAGCAGGTTCGCCTCGCCCGACAGCGTGCTGGTCGGCATCAGCTCGGCGCGGTACGCGGCATCGAGCGCAGCGTCGCCGTGCATCTCGCCGTCGACCTCGAGCCACGGCGCCTGCTCGTGCAGCAGCGCCAGCGCGTCGCGCATCTTCACCGCCGACGGATGGTTGCTCGAGCCGAAGTTGCTGTGCGACAGCAGCGCCGCCTTCGGGCGCAGGCCGAAGCGCTTGAGCTCCTCGGCGGCCATCACGGTGATCTCGGCCAGCTGCGCCGCGGTCGGGTCGTAGTTGACGTGGGTGTCGACCAGCATCACCTGCCGGTTCGGCAGGATCAGCCCGTTCATGCAGGCATAGGTCTTGGTGCCCTTGCGCAGGCCGATCACCTGGTCGATGTACTGCAGGTGCATCGCGGTGTTGCCCCAGGTGCCGCACAGCATGCCGTCGACCTCGCCCTTGTGCAGCAGCATCGCGCCGATCAGCGTCAGGCGGCGGCGCATCTCGATCTTCGCGAGTTGCGCGGTCACGCCCTTGCGCGCCATCATGCGGTGGTAGGTCTGCCAGTAGTCGCGGTAGCGCTCGTCGTGCTCGGTGTTGACCAGGTCGTAGTCGGTGCCGGCCTTCAGGCGCAGGCCGAACTTCTCGATGCGCTGCGCGATGACCTCGGGCCGGCCGATCAGCGTCGGGCGCGCGAGGTTCTCGTCGACCACCACCTGCACCGCACGCAGCACGCGCTCTTCCTCGCCTTCGGCGAAGGCGACGCGCTTGTGCTTCGCGCACTTGGCGAGCGTGAAGATCGGCTTCATCGTCGTGCCCGAGGCATAGACGAAGCTCTGCAGCTTCTCGCGGTAGGCGTCCATGTCCTTGATCGGGCGCGAGGCGACGCCGGAGTCGACCGCCGCCTGCGCGACGGCCGGCGCGATCTTCATCATCAGCCGCGGGTCGAACGGCTTCGGGATCAGGTACTCCGGCCCGAAGCTCAGCGTGGCGCCGGCATAGGCCGCGGCCACCACCTCGCTCTGCTCGGCCTGGGCCAGCTCGGCGATCGCGTGCACCGCGGCGATCTCCATCTCGATCGTGATGGTGGTCGCGCCGCTGTCGAGCGCGCCGCGGAAGATGTACGGGAAGCACAGGACGTTGTTGACCTGGTTCGGGTAGTCGGTGCGGCCGGTCGCGATGATCGCGTCGGCGCGCACTTCCTTCACCTCTTCCGGCAGGATCTCCGGGGTCGGGTTGGCCAGCGCCAGGATGATCGGCTTGGCCGCCATCGTCGCGACCATCTCCTTCTTCAGCACGCCGCCGGCCGACAGGCCGAGGAAGATGTCGGCGCCGTCCATCACCTGGGCCAGCTTGCGGTGCGAGGTCTTCTGGGCGAACTGGATCTTGTCCTCGTCCATCAGCTCGGTGCGGCCTTCGTAGACGACGCCGGCCAGGTCGGTGACCCAGATGTT
>NZ_JBFUFP010000555.1:0-3604 GCF_056403375.1 Rhizobacter sp. P2_H2 | reverse complement strand
GGATGTTCCGGTGTCTGCGTTCCAGGCCGGATCCGTCGATCCCGACGATCAGTCAGAAGGGACCAGGAATCTGATCGGATTCTTTGTTCCGTGGTCGATCAAGGGATACGGCAGCCGTGCAGTACTTGCCGTCGATCAATTCGACAGCAGCCTGCACCCGAAGATCGTCGCTGCGCTGATCGACAAGCATCTGGACAGCGAAGATCCCTCCCAGTTGGTCTTCACGACGCACGACACCCACCTGATGGGCACGAAGCTGCTGCGCCGCGACCAGATCTGGATCGTCGAGCGCGATGCCAACGGCGCGACCCAGCTTCGATCGGTACACGACTTCGAGGGCCGGGAGAGCGAGGATGTCGAGAAGCGCTACTTCGAAGGGCGTTACCGCGGTTTGCCGTTGCTGAAGGGCCGCCCACCTAGCCTGCCCATTTGAGGTCCGTCAAGCAAAACTCCCCCGAAACAAGGGGATAGAGGTTCCCGTCCAGTGCGACCTCCGTCACGGAAATGCGAATAGGGTAAACCCTATAATTCGACCCTTTTTGGTCGGAGCTTCCAAGATGTTCTCCCCTTTTCACGGCGTGATGCGCCACGTCGTGCGCCACGTGACGGGCCTGCTGCTGCTGGCCGGTGCCAGCGGTGCGGCATTCGCCCAGGCGCAGGCACAGGCCCCCGCCGACACGATGGCCCGCATCCGCGAGACCAAGGTCGTGGTGCTCGGCGTGCGCGAGGCCGCGCGACCGTTCTCGTTCCTGAATGAACAGAAGCAACCGGTCGGCTACTCAGTCGACCTGTGCCTGAATGCGGTCGAAGGCATCAAGCGCGAGCTGAAGCTGCCCGACCTGAAGGTGCAATACAAGGTCGTCAGCGGACCGGAGCGGATCCCGAAGCTGCTGAGCGGCGAGATCGACATGGAATGCGGCTCGACCACCAACACCCGCGCACGCCAGGAGAAGGTCGCCTTCAGCTACACCTTCTTCGTCGCCTCGATGCGCCTGCTGACGCCGAAGAACCTGCAGGTCGAGTCGGTGAAGGACCTGAACGGCCTGCCGGTGGCGCTCAGCAAGGGCACGACCTCGGAGAAGCTCTTCAACCAGCTGGCCAACGGCGAGCTGCATGCGCAGCTGACCACCTTCGCGAGCAACGGCGAAGCCTACAAGGCGCTGAAGGAAGGCCGCGTGCGCGCCTTCCCGCAGGATGATTCGCTGCTGCTCGGCCTGGCCTCCAACGACAAGGCGCTCGACACCTTCCAGGTCAGCAACCTGGCACTGTCGGTCGAGCCGTACGCGGTGATGGTGCGCAAGGGCGACACCGCGCTGYTCGCGTCGGTCGACCGCAGCCTGGCGCAGCTCTACGTGAGCGGCGAGATCAACGCGCTGTACACCAAGTGGTTCCTGACCGATGCGCTGACGATCAAGATGAGCCGCCTGACGCGCGACAGCTTCGTGCGGCCGAACAAGGAAGCCGGCGTCGCGATGCTGCTGGGGTTCTCGATCTGATCGAGCGCGGGTTGCCCGCCTCGATCACACCCGTCACACCAGCGTCAACTCGCAGCCCGCGTCGGCCAGCGCGTGCAGCGCCGCCGATTCCCGGGCCCGCTTGTTGGTGATCAGCTGGTGGACCTGCTCGATGCCGCAGAACGCGACCCGGGCGCACACGCCGATCTTGCTGTGGTCGGCCAGCAGCACGGTGCGCCGGGCCTGGCGCACCATCGCGCGCGCCAGCTCCGCCTCCGACGGATCGAAGCTGCTGGCGCCCATGCGCGCCTCCACGCCGACGGGCGAGAGCAGGGCCCAGTCGACCCGCCAGCGCATCACCTCGGCCACGGTGGCGTCGCCGTAGTTCGCGGCCAGTTCCGGCCGCGGCCGTCCGCCGAGCACATGCACCTGGTGCCGGGGTGAGCCGCCGTCCAGCGTCGGGCTGGCGAGCTTCAATGCCACGTCGAACGAGTTGGTGATCACCGTGAAGTCGCGCAGCGAGGCCAGCTCCTGCGCCAGCATCGACACGGTGCTGCCGGCATCGATGAACAAGGACTGGCCCGGCTGCGGCAGGCGTGCCGCAGCGCGCACGATCGCGCGCTTGTCCAGCGCATGGATCTTGTTGCGCTGCGCGAGCGGCAGCTCGGCCTCGGTGTCGCAGGCCAGGACGCCGCCGAACACGCGGCGCAGCTGCCCGGCGGCTTCCAGCGCGAGCACGTCGCGCCGCACCGTCTCGCGCGACACCCCCAGTTCATTGGCGATGCGCTCGGTGCTGGCCTGCCCGTCGCCGGCGAGCAGGGCCCGGATGCGCTGATGACGATCTTGCTGGAGCATGTGGCGATGATGCCGCAAGCCGCCCGGCGGACGGACGGCTTGCGCCGGGTCAACGTGTGATGGACGGCTGGTCGGCGACCGCGGGGCCGAACATCGCCGGGTCGCTGACCAGGTGCGCGCCGGTTTCCAGGCGCCCGGCGAAGCGGCGGCTGTAGCCCGGCAGCGCCGGCACGCCGACGCTGAAGTCGTACCAGTTGCCGCTGTCCTTCAGCGCCCACGCCAGCGTCTGTTCGCCGCCCGGGCCGACCGCCACCGTCTGCACCGTGGCGTCGAAATACGCATTGGCCCGCACGCTGAAGGTGCAGTCCGCCGTGCCGGTGTTGTGCAGCTTCAGCACCAGGTCGCTGTTGGCGACGTCGTAGCAGACCTGGATCTCCGGATTAGGCCGGCTCGCCACGGCGAGCGTGCTGGCGTTGCCGGTGAAATGGCGATGCAGTCCGGCCGGCCCGAGCACCCAGAGGTCGTAGACGCCCAGGTCCGCTGCCAGGGCCCAGTTGCCCCGCAGCTGCTTGCCGGCCTCGAYGGTGTAGCGCCGGGGGACGGCATCCAGGTGCAGGCGATCGTAGACGTGGAAGACCGCTGCCGCGCGGCCGGTGTTCGAGAAGATCAGCGTGACCTGCTGCGAGGCCGGGGTGCAGACCGCACTGACGTGCAACTCGTACGGCAGTGCGCGCGACGGGCGGGTGCCCTTGGCCTGCACCGGCATCGCGGCCTCGTTCGGCAGCGTGGGCACGGTGCGCTGGGGCAGCGCGCGTGCACGGTCCGCCAACGCGGTGGTCGCCGGCAGGTTCCTGAAGAACTCGGCGTTGTTCGGGTCGGCGAAGTTGAAGGCCGACGTCATGTCGCCGCACACCGCACGGCGCCAGGCCGAGATGTTGGGCTCCTTCACGCCGAAGCGCTGCTCGATGAACTGCAGCGGCGAGGTGTGGTCGAACACCTGCGAGTTGACCCAGCCGCCCTTGCTCCACGGCGAGATCAYGTACATCGGCACGCGCGGCCCGAGGCCGTACGGCCGGTGCAGCAGCGAGGGCTCGTAGGCCGCCGTGTGGTACGCCTTCAGGTGCTCGTGGTACTCGGCCGCGGTGTCCACCGTGCTCGCGCCCGCCAGCACCGCCTTCGCCGGATCGGCATCCCAGCTGGCGTACGAGGGCGGTGCCGGCGGCGGCACGTGGTCGAAGAAGCCGTCGTTCTCGTCGAAGTTCAGGAACAGCACGGTCTTGCTCCAGACCGCGGGGTCGGCGGTCAGCGCATCCAGCACCTTGGCGGTGTAGTCGGCGCCCTGGGCCGGGCTCGAC
>NZ_JBFUFP010000554.1:0-3616 GCF_056403375.1 Rhizobacter sp. P2_H2 | reverse complement strand
GCCCTGGGCCGGGCTCGACGGCCCGGGGTGCTCCGACCCTTCTGCCGTCGCGACGATGAAGCTGACCTGCGGCAGCTTGCCGGCGAGCACGTCTTCCTTCAGCTTGTCGAGGTCGCGCGTGCCGACGCCGCGCTGGCGCAGCGCTTCCGAGTAGCCGGGGCGCTGGTAGTACGCGTCGCGGAAGGAATGGAATCCGGCCAGGCAGTTGTCGGTGAAGTTGTCGTCCATGTTCTCGTAGACCTGCCAGGTGATGCCGGCACGCTCGAGACGCTCGGGATAGGTCGTCCAGGTGTAGCCGCCGTCATTGCCGGGGTTGGCGTCGAACCAGTCGTAGTCGTTGTACGTGGCAGGGCCGTTGCCGAGCGCCAGGCCGTCGTTGGTGCCGGTCCACGCGAACAGGCGGTTGGTGTTGGTGCCGGTCTGCGAGCTGCAGTGGTAGGCATCGCACAACGTGAACGCATTCGCCAGCGCGTACTGGAAGGGCAGGTCGTCCTGCGTGTAGTAACCCATCGCATGGTTCTTCTTGTAGGTGGTCCAGGTGTTCATGCGGCCCTGGTCCCAGGCGTACTGCGCGTCGCCCCACGAGTGCGGCGTGCCCTCCACCCGCATCACGTTGAAGTTCTGCGTGGTGTTCAGGTGGAAGGGCGCGACCACCGCCGGCGCGGCACCGCTCACGGCGTTGGGCTGCGACCAGACCGTGCGGCGCTGGATGGCGCCGGCATCGGGCACCGGGATCGCGAACGGATCAGCGAAGCCGCGCACGCCGTTGAGCGTGCCGAAGTAGTGGTCGAACGAGCGGTTCTCCTGCATCAGCAGCACGATGTGCTCGACATCCTTCAGCGTGCCGGTCGTGTTGTTGGCCTGGATCGCGAGGGCCCTCTGGATGGCGGGCGGGAACAGGCCCAGCGCGACGGTGGAGCCAGCGGCGGTGCGGAGGAAATTGCGGCGGTTGAGCGTCATGGCATCGGTCCGTGGGTTCGTCGTGCTCAAGGCGCGCAATGCAGGTCGCGGGTGTTGCCCGCCGAGCCGCAATCCTTGTTGTCGTTGCCGCCGCCGCAGGCGGTCAGCGCGACGGAGATCGCGACGCTCACCCCCAGCGCGAAGCGCCGGGCGGAAGCGGCTGCAGTCGATGCAGACGGTGTGTGGCGGAGCGATGTGTGGCGGGCCGGTGTGGCCGGCCGCGGGGTAGGGATGGCGTGCATGGGGGTTCCGACTGAGGTTGGGAGCGTGTCGATCCCACCCATGCTATGTGGTAATTATTGTGTTTGTGTGACTTTGTGGTTTTTGATGCGAAGGGTTCGCACACGGAAGGACACTGACAAATTTGTCATCTGCCGGACAGGTTCCCGTCCGCCAGCGATTCCTACGATGGCGCGGTTTTGACCACCTGCCATCGCAGAAACCAACCCATGAAACTCGCTACCTTTGCCGTGACCGCGGTTGCTCTCGCCGCTGCCTCGGCTGCCAATGCGCAAGACGCGCAAGCCTCTTCCACCAACGTGACGCTGTACGGCGTCGCCGATGCCTACGTGCAGTTCGCCAAYGGCGCGGCCAACCTGAGCCGCGTGCAGTCGGGYGGCCTGCAGGGCTCGCGCTTCGGCCTGCGCGTCACCGAAGACCTSGGCGGCGGCCTGCGTGCCCTGGCCGTGCTCGAAAGCGGCGTCAACATCGAYGACGGCACCAAYGGCCAGAACGCSTTCTGGGGCCGCCAGTCRTAYGTCGGCATCGGCTCGGCGCAGYTCGGCACGCTGACCCTGGGTCGCCAGTACGGCAGCATCTACAACCTGTCGAGCGACTTCAGCGAGTTCTCGAACGTCTCGACCGGCGCGAGCACGGCCGTCATCGGCGGCTTCGGCGGCTACGAGCCGGTGCGCGGCGGCACCACCTACTCGGCCACCGGCAACGGCGGCCCGGCGCGCATCAACAACTCGGTCAAGTACGAGACCCCGACCTTCAGCGGCTTCAAGGCCGGYGCACTGTGGGGCTTCGGCGAGWCCACCGGCGCGACCAACGAKCAGCGCACGGCYGACRTCTAYGCCCGCTACAGCGGCTACGGCTTCGACGCGATGCTGTCGTTCGTCGACGACAAGCAGGACCTGACCTCGCAGGACGTGCGCACGACCTCGGGCGCGGTCGGCTACACGTACGGCGACTGGCACGGCACGGCCGGCSTGATCTCGGTGAACGAYCGCAGCGCGGTGGATGCCGACGGCCAGGGCTTCTGGGTSGGCGGCGACTACCGCTTCGGCGCGAACACGGTGCGCGCGCAGTACGTGCAGAACAAGGCCAAGAACGTGAACGAAGGCAAGACGCAAGCCTTCGGCGTCGGYTACCAGTACGAYCTGTCGAAGCGCACGGCGCTGTACAGCGCGGTGACGCGCTTCAAGAACGAAGGCGACGGCTACGCCGACCGCTGGGCCAGCGCCGTGCCGGCCGGCCTGACGAACGCCGGGGATCGCAACATCACCGAGTTCACGACAGGCATCCGCCACAGCTTCTGATTCGGAAGCGGACGTGCTGCGCCGGGCGGTTGCTCAGCCTGGACCAGCCTTGCCGGCGAACTCGGCGAGCACGTCTTCCTTGACGCGCGAGAACGCGAGGCCCACGCGGTCTCGCGGGTGATCGAGCTCCACCGGCACGATGCGGCGGATGCGGCCCGGCCGCGGCTCCATCACCACCACCTTGCCGGCGAGGTAGACGGCTTCCTCGACGTCGTGCGTCACCAGGATCATCGTGATCCCTTCGGCCTGCCAGATGCGGTGCAGCTCCTGCTGCAGGTGGGCGCGCGTCAGCGCGTCGAGCGCGCCGAACGGTTCGTCGAGCAGCAGCACCTCGGGCCGGTTGACCAGCGCACGCGCGATCGCCACCCGCTGCGACATGCCGCCCGACAGCTGGTGCGGCCACGCCGTCTCGAAGCCGGCCAGGCCGACCAGCGCGATGTGCTCGCGCACCGTGTCGGCCTTCTGTTTCTCGCTGAGCTCGCCGTTCAGCAGCCCGAGCCCGATGTTCTGCTCCACCGTGAGCCACGGGAACAGCCGGTGCTCCTGGAACACGATGCCGCGGTTCAGGCTGGTGCCGACGATGCGCTCGCCGTCGAGCAGCACCTCGCCCTGGTAGTTCTCGTCCAGCCCGACGATCAGCCGCAGCAGCGTCGACTTGCCGCAGCCGCTGCTGCCGACGATGCTGACGAACTCGCCCGGGTTGACGGTGAGCGTGATGTCGTCGAGCACGGACAGCGGTTCGCCCTTCACTTCGTACTGCTTGCTCAGGTGCTGGATCTGCAGGGTGCCGGCGTGCGCCATGGTGGAGTGCCTCGGGGTGGAGTGCCGGACCTTAGGAGTGCGACACGGCGCTGTGAACTGCGCATTTCGCGTTTGCATATGTGCCGCGTCCCGCGGCAGGCGAGGTGGTCATCGCCGACCCCGGTCGTCTTCACCTTCGTCAACGACCTGTTGCATCTGATGGGGCTAACCCGAATGGCCGCGAGCACGCGAGCGGCGGCACACTGGTTCAGTTGAAATCGATTTCAACGGCAGTTGTAGACAGACCGTCCAGAACATGACGGCGCGCCGTCGCAAGACCGCCGCGCCGAGGGAAAGGAGACACGGAATGATGC
>NZ_JBFUFP010000553.1:0-3616 GCF_056403375.1 Rhizobacter sp. P2_H2 | reverse complement strand
GGCCTCGATCTGCCGGATCGCGAGCGTCAGCGGCGGCTGCGTCATGTTCAGCTGCTGCGCCGCGCGGCCGAAGTGCAGCGTCTCGGCCAGCACCAGGAACTGCCGCCAGGCGCGCAGCTCGATGCGCAGCTCGTCACTCATACACAAGACATATCAATCCACCACGCTGGATATATTGGACGACATTCTGCACGCGATCGATACTCACGCTCCCCCCGAGCATTCCGCCAGGAGACACCCCGATGAGCAGCCCCGTCAACCGCCGTTCGAAGAACATCACCGAAGGCGTCGCACGCGCGCCGAACCGTTCGATGTACTACGCGCTCGGCTACCAGGAAGGCGACTTCAAGAAGCCGATGATCGGCGTGGCCAACGGCCATTCGACGATCACGCCGTGCAACTCCGGCCTGCAGAAGCTGGCCGACGCCGCGGTGGCCGGCATCGAGGAGGCCGGCGGCAACGCGCAGATCTTCGGCACGCCGACCATCAGCGACGGCATGGCGATGGGCACCGAGGGCATGAAGTACAGCCTGGTGTCGCGCGAGGTGATCGCCGACTGCATCGAGACCTGCGTCGGCGGCCAGTGGATGGACGGCGTGCTGGTGGTCGGCGGCTGCGACAAGAACATGCCCGGCGGCATGATGGGCATGCTGCGCGCCAACGTGCCGGCGATCTACGTCTACGGCGGCACCATCCTGCCGGGGCGCTACAAGGGCCAGGACCTGAACATCGTCAGCGTGTTCGAGGCGGTCGGCCAGTTCAGCGCCGGCAACATGAGCGAGGAAGACTTCTGCGAGATCGAGCGCCGCGCGATCCCCGGCAGCGGCTCGTGCGGCGGCATGTACACCGCCAACACGATGAGCTCGTCGTTCGAGGCGCTGGGCATGGCCCTGCCCTTCAGCAGCACGATGGCCAACCCGCACGACGAGACCGCCAACACCGCGAAGGCGGCGGCGCGCGTGCTGGTCGAGGCGGTGAAGGCCGACCTGAAGCCGCGCGACATCGTCACGAAGAAATCGATCGAGAACGCGGTGGCGGTGATCATGGCCACCGGCGGCTCGACGAATGCGGTGCTGCACTTCCTCGCGATCGCGCATGCGGCCGGCGTCGACTGGACGATCGACGACTTCGAGCGCGTGCGCCGCAAGGTGCCGGTGCTGTGCGACCTGAAGCCCTCGGGCAGGTACCTGGCGGTCGACCTGCACCGTGCCGGCGGCATCCCGCAGGTGATGAAGGTGCTGCTGAAGGCCGGGCTGCTGCACGGCGACTGCATGACGATCACCGGCAAGACGGTGGCCGAGAACCTGGCCGACGTGCCCGACGTGCCGCGCGCCGACCAGGACGTGATCCGCACCATCGACAACCCGATGTACGCCGAGGGCCACCTCGCGATCCTGAAGGGCAACCTGTCGCCCGAGGGCTGCGTCGCGAAGATCACCGGCCTGAAGAACCCGGTGATCACCGGGCCGGCGCGGGTGTTCGACGACGAGCAGTCGGCGCTGGCCGCGATCATGGCGCGCAAGATCGTCGCCGGCGACGTGATGGTGCTGCGCTACCTTGGCCCGAAGGGCGGACCGGGCATGCCCGAGATGCTGGCACCGACCGGCGCGCTGATCGGCCAGGGCCTGGGCGAATCGGTCGGCCTGATCACCGACGGCCGCTTCTCCGGCGGCACCTGGGGCATGGTGGTGGGGCACGTCGCGCCCGAGGCCTACGCCGGCGGCACCATCGCGCTGGTGCATGAAGGCGACTCGATCACGATCGATGCCCACACGCTGACGCTGCAGTTGAACGTCAGCGACGAGGTGCTGGCGCAGCGCCGCGCCGCCTGGACGCCGCCGAAGCCGCGCTACACGCGCGGCGTGATGGCGAAGTTCTTCAAGAATGCCGCCAGCGCCAGCCAGGGCGCGGTGCTCGACAAGCTGGATTAAGCCAGCGCAAAGGATCAACCGATCAAGCAACGCCCGCGGAACCGGCTTTGCCGGGCCGCTGGGTGGCGCCCCTTGKGGGCAGGAGCGCAGCGACTGGGGGGCTCACACCTTCCGCTTCTTGCGGCGACCGCGCTTGTCCATGCCGAGCTTCGCGAGACTTTCTTCGCGGCGCTTGGCGACGCGCTCGTCCATCTTCTCGATCTCCTTGCGCTTGGTGTAGCCGGTCGCATCGGCAAACATCCACCAGGCAATGGCCGCGCCGAAGGGCCACAGGATCGCGATCCACCCCCACTCGGCTGCCGGGCCCACTTCGGCCAGTTTCATCACCAGCAGCAGCACCCCCAAAACGACGAAATACATGAGCTTCCCTCGATCTTTTGACTTGTCCTACGTGAGGCAACGGTCAACCATGCCACGTAGAATTCGTTGAGTTTCCAGTATCCCACCCCTTCGGAAGGAAATCATGAAGTCGCTGCTCTCGCTGATCGTTGCCCTCTCCGCCCTGGCAGCCGCACCGGCTTTCGCCAACCCGGAGCTGGCGCAGAAGAAGAATTGCATGGCCTGCCACGCCGTCGACAAGAAGCTGGTCGGCCCGGCCTACAAGGAGGTCGCCGCGAAGTACGCCGGCCAGAAGGACGCCGTCGACAAGCTGTCGGCGAAGGTGATCAAGGGCGGCGCCGGCGTGTGGGGCGCGGTCCCGATGCCCGCGAACACGCAGGTGTCCGACGCCGAGGCCAAGCAGTTGGTGACCTGGATCCTGAGCTTGAAGTGACCCACCCCCGAAGGCGCTGACGCGCCCTCCCCCTCAAGGGGGCGCCTCCAGTGGCCCGGCAAAGCCGGCTCCACGGAGGCCGCTGGATGAAGAAGGCCCCTGCGGGGCCTTCGTCTTTTCCGATCAGTAGGCTTGGCCGAGTTGCTCGAGGATCGCCGGATTTTCGAGCGTGCTGGTGTCCTGCGTCACCGCCTCGCCCTTGGCCACCGAGCGCAGCAGCCTGCGCATGATCTTGCCGGAGCGCGTCTTCGGCAGGTTGTCGCCGAAGCGGATGTCCTTCGGCTTCGCGATCGGGCCGATCTCCTTGCCGACCCAGTCGCGCAGCTGCTTCGCGATGGCCTTGGCTTCGTCACCGCTCGGACGCGGGCGCTTCAGCACGACGAACGCGCAGATCGCCTCGCCGGTCGTGTCGTCCGGGCGGCCGACCACCGCCGCTTCGGCCACCAGGTCGGTGAAGCCCACCAGCGCCGATTCGATCTCCATCGTGCCCATGCGGTGGCCGCTGACGTTCAGCACGTCGTCGATGCGGCCGGTGATCGTGAAGTAGCCGGTCTTCTCGTCGCGGATCGCACCGTCGCCGGCCAGGTAGTAGCGGCCCTGGAAGTCGGCCGGGTAGTAGCTCTTCTTGAAGCGCTCCGGGTCGCCGTAGATGGTGCGGATCATCGACGGCCACGGCTTCTTGACGACCAGGATGCCGCCCTGCCCGTTCGGCACGTCCTTGCCGGTCTCGTCGACGACGGCGGCGATGATGCCGGGGAACGGCAGCGTGCACGAGCCCGGCACAAGCGGCGTCGCGCCCGGCAGCGGCGTGATCATGTGGCCGCCGGTCTCGGTCTGCCAGAAGGTGTCGACGATCGGGCAGCGGCCGCCGCCGATGTGCTCGTGGTACCACTCCCAGGCAGCAGGGTTGATC
>NZ_JBFUFP010000552.1:0-3619 GCF_056403375.1 Rhizobacter sp. P2_H2 | reverse complement strand
GTGGTGGCACCATGTGGAGTCGCTCGCGGGCTTCAACATGCTGGTGAACTACTGGTGGCGCGGCGCGCTGGCGGCGGGCGACCCGGTGCCGTCGGCGCTCGACGCCCTGCTGCACGTGCTGCTGTGCCTGAAGTCGCTGCCCGCCGAGGAGCGCCGCGGTTGGGCCGCGATCTTCGAGCACTACGTGTTCGATGYCGGGCGCGACGCGGCGGCGCACATCCCGGCGAACCGCCGCGGCGCGCTCGGCGAGATGACGCCCGAGCTGCGCGAGCGGCTGCGCGCGCTGCTGAAGGAGCGGATGCGCTAGCTAGCGTGCCCTGCCGGCGCGGGGCAGCGTGAAGAAGAAGCTCGCGCCCTTGTCCTTCTCGGCGTGCACCCAGATCTCGCCGCCGTGCTTCTGCACCACGCGGCGCACGATCGCAAGGCCGACGCCGGTGCCGGGGAAATCCGATTCCCGGTGCAGCCGGCGGAACGGCTCGAACAGCTGCTGCACGTAGGCCATGTCGAAGCCGGCGCCGTTGTCGCGCACGCAGTAGACCAGGCGGCCGTCCTTCTGCGCCTCGGCGCTGAACGAGATCTTCGCGTCGTCGCGCTTGCCGGTGAACTTCCAGGCGTTCGACAGCAGGTTCTCCAGCGCGAGCCGCAGCAGGCCGGCGTCGCCGTCRGCCATCAGCGTGGCGTCGAGCTCGACCTGCGCGCTGCGCTGCGGCCACGCCGTCTGCAGCGTGCTCATGATGTCGCGCGCCATCGCGCCGATGTGCACCGGCTGCACGCGCACCTGGGCGCGCGTGACCTTCGACAGGCTGAGCATGTCCTCGATCAGCGCGTGCATGCGGTGCGCCGAGGCCAGGATGCTCTGCCCGAACAGCAGCGACTGGCCCTGCAGCGGCGGCGAGGCGTCGGCCAGCAGCATCTCGGTGTAGCCCTGCACCGCGCGCAGCGGCGCGCGCAGGTCGTGCGAGACCGAGTAGGTGAAGGCTTCCAGCTCGCTGTTGGCCTCCTGCAGCTCGGCGGTGCGCTGCTGCACGCGGCGCTCCAGGCTCTCGTAGACCGCGACGTTCTCGAACGCGAGCGAGGTGCAGTCGGCCAGCGCCTGGATCAGCTCCACCTCGTCGGGCGTCGCGTCGTGCGTGTTCGCCCAGTAGTTGCCGATCGCGCCGATCGGCGATTCGGCGCGGATCGGCACCATCACCAGGCTCTTCACGAAGGTCGGCCGGTAGGCGTCGTGCGGGATGCGCGGATCGAGGTAGATGTCGGGGATCGCGACCGCCTGCCCGTTCAGCATGGCCCAGCCGCTGATGCACGAGGTGAGCGGGAAGCGGCTGCCCTTCCAGAGCGGGCCGATCGCGTCCTCGTCGACGTAGTGGCAGAACTCGCCGTCGCGCATCACGACGGTGGCGCCGTCGGCCTGGTTCAGCTGGCGTGCGCCGCGCCGCACGATGCGCACGATGGTGTCGACGCTGCGCGCGAGCGACAGCTCCTTCACCAGGTCGACCAGCAGCGCCCGCCCGCGCGTGAGCCGGGCCAGCCGCTCGGCCTCGCGCGCGTCGTGCAGCCGGCGCAGCGCGCTCGGCAGGCGGAACAGCTGGTCTTTCGGGACGTAGTCGGTGGCGCCGGCCTCCAGGCAGTGCTCGGCCCAGCGCGGATCGGTGTTGCCGCTGACGAAGATGAACGGCATGCCGGGCCGGCGCTGCCGCGCGACCTCGAGCGCCTGCAGGCCCTCGATGCCGGGCACGCGGTTGTCGGAGAGGATCGCGTCGAAGCGGGTGTTCTCCATCGCCTCGAAGAACTGCTCGCTGGAACTGACCGTCACCCAGTTCGACCGGATGTCGAGCCGCGCGACCTCGCGCTGGACCAGGTCCGCGTCGAGCGTGTCGTCTTCCAGGTGAAGGATCTGCAGGGCTTGCATGTCGTGCACCTCCTTGAGAGACGGATGGTAGCGAACCGCGGCACACTGTGCGGTTCCGGTTGAGACCAATGCCGCATAAATATGAGAGGGAATCGATGATTCGCCGGCCCGTGCGAGGGAGGGTGTCCGGGCTGTCGGAACGGTTGGCGGCCTGGCGCCGCAGCTGGCGGGCACGCCTGGCGCTGCCGGTGGGCGACCTGCTGCACGACGCCACCTACCGCCGGCTCTGGACCTCGATCCTGATCAGCTCGTTCGGCGGCCAGGTCACGATGCTCGCGCTGCCGCTGACCGCCGCGCTGCTGCTGCACGCCTCGCCCACGCAGATGGGGCTGCTGACGATGATGGAGACGCTGCCCTTCGTGCTGTTCTCGCTGCCGGCCGGGGTCTGGCTCGACCGGGTGCGCAAGCTGCCGGTCTACATCCTCGGTGAATCGAGCCTGGCGGTGGTCGTCGCGAGCGTGCCCTTCGCCTGGTGGATGGGCTGGCTCACGATGCCGTGGATGTACGTCGTCGCCTTCGTGATCGGCACGGTCTACACGACCGCCGGCACTGCCGCGCAGATCGTGCTGACGCAGGTGGTGGCGCGCGAGCGGCTGGTGGAGGCGCACGCGAAGAACGCGCTCGCCACCTCGGGTGCCGAGGTGGCCGGGCCGGGGCTGGCCGGCGCGCTGATCAAGCTGGTGGGGGCGCCGCTCGCGCTGCTGGTCGATGCGGCGCTGCTGCTGCTGTCGGCCGGCATCCTGCGCGGCATCCGCATCGTCGAGATCCGCCGCCCGCGCGCCGATGCGCACTTCTGGCGCGACCTGCAGGCCGGCGTGCGCTTCGTGCGCAGCCAGCGCCTGCTGATCGCGCTGGCGACCGCGGTGGGCCTGTGGCAGATGTGCCACCACGCGGCGCTGGTGGTGCAGATCCTGTTCGCGACCCGCACGCTGGGCCTGGGCGAGCAGGCGATCGGCCTCAGCTACATGGGCATGGGCGGCGGCACCATCCTCGCGAGCGTGTACGGCAACCGCATCAGCCGGCGCTACGGGCCGGGGCCGTGCCTGGTGCTGGGCTTCGTGATCTGCGGCGTCGGCTGGCTGGTGCTGGCGGCGGCGCCGGCCAACTCCTGGGGCGTGGCGGCCTTCGCGGCGATGCTGCTGTGCTTCTCGGCCGGCGCGGTGCTGATCTTCATCAACTTCCTCGCGCTGCGGCAGGCGGTGACGCCGGAGCCGCTGCTCGGCCGCATGACGGCGACGATGCGCTGGCTGATCCTGATCCCGGCCGGGCCGGGTGCACTGCTCGGCGGCTGGCTGGGCGAGCACGTCGGGCTGCGCGCCTCGCTGGTGTTCGCCGGCGCCTTTGCGCTGCTGGTGGCCGCGGTGGCGGGGCGCCATCCGGTCATCCGCAACGTGCGCGAGCTGCCGAAGCTGGAGAACGTCGAGGACTGGATGGGGGCGGAGGCGGACGTGCGGCCGGCGGCGGAGTGACGTGGCGCGGAAGGCGCGTGCGGGGAGGCTGTGGCTCGCCGGCCGGGTCGGTCATCGCCCCAGGGGGCGATGACTGCCCTGCGCTGACTGGTTTCATGGCCCGTCGCCCAAACTCCCKCCACTCACTTCGTTCGTTGTGGTCAAACAGTGGGCGACAGTCAGTGCACGAAGCGTGCTGCGCACGCGGGCCATGAAACCAGCCAGCTCCGGCGCCCCGTCCCTATTGGCGCTCCACAGCCTC
>NZ_JBFUFP010000551.1:0-3620 GCF_056403375.1 Rhizobacter sp. P2_H2 | reverse complement strand
GGCTTCCTCGGCGTGCTGTGGCTCGCGTGGGACAAGGCGAGCTTCAAGCCCGGCGCGAGCAGCGGCTGGGCGGTGCTCGCGTGCCTCGCGGCGACGCTGCTGTACGGCTTCTCCGGCAGCTTCACGAAGCGCTTCCTCACCGGCGTGCCGCCGCTCGCGGTCGCCACCGGCAGCCAGCTGTCGTCGGCGCTGGTGCTGGCGGTGCCGGCGCTCGTGTGGTGGCCCGCGGCGATGCCGTCGGCCACCGCCTGGTCGGCCGCCGCGCTGCTGGCGGTCGGCTGCACCGGCATCGCGTACATCCTGTTCTTCCGATTGATCGCCCACATCGGGCCGGCGAACGCGCTGTCGGTCACCTTCCTGATCCCGGTGTTCGCGGTGCTGTGGGGCTGGCTGTTCCTGCACGAAGGCCTGACGCCGCAGATGCTGCTGGGCTGCGCGGTGATCCTGCTCGGCACCAGCCTGACGACCGGCGTGCTGAAGCCGCCTGCCTGGTTTTCCAGACATCCAGCCTGATTTGCATGGTTTTCCATTCAATGTATAGTGAAGCAGTCATTCTGAACAAAATGATTGCTTTGCCATGCAAACTGATGTTTCGTTGCCGGCCCAGCTGAAGGCCTTGCGCCGCGCCGGCGGCCGCTCGCTGGTGAGCCTGGCCGAGCGCACCGGGTTGAGCCGGCTGACGGTGGCCGCGGCCGAGGGCCAGGCCGATGCGCGGCTGTCGACGCTGACGGCGCTGTTCGACGAGCTCGGCTACGTGCTGGTGCCGGTGCCCAAGCCGCTGCTGGCCGAGACGGTCGCGTTCATCGCCAACCAGGGGCAGTCGGTGTCGCTGCCGGCGGGCGTCAGCGCGCCGCTCGGGGTCGGGCAGCAGGCGTTCCAGTACCGCGTCGGCAAGGACGCCAACGCCAACGCCGACATTGACGACGACGACGGCGAGGCGCCCTCGTGAGCCGCAGCGACCCGATCACGATGGCCGAGCYGCGGCTGCACGTGCCCGATGCGGCGCAGCCGCGGCGCATCGGCTGGCTCTCGCAGGTCGGCGACAACATCCGCGTCTCGTTCGACGACGCCTACGTCGGCGACGCAGCGCGGCCGACGCTGTCGCAGCTGTACCGCGGCGCCGGCGAGGCGCAGACGCGTGCGATCCTGAGTGCCGTCAACGACGAGCGCCTGGTGCGCATCGGCCGGCTGCCGGTGTTCTTCGAGAACATGCTGCCCGAGGGGCACAACCGCGACCGGCTGGCCGAGCGGCGCGGCGTCGAGCGCGACGACGAGTTCGAGTTGCTGGCGGCGGCCGGGCACGACCTGCCCGGCGCGCTGGAGGTGCTGCCGGCGCACGAGGTGCCGACCGGCGTGGTCGAGCTGCATGCGACGAAGCGGCTGGAGCCGCTGCAGCCGTCGGCGGTGGCGGCGCCGGTCGAGGACGGTTTCTCGCTCGGCGGCTTCGTCACGAAGTTCTCGATGGTGCACCGCGGCGCGCGCTACGTGGTGCGCAGCGGCACCGAGGCCGGCGAGGTGCTGGTGAAGCTGCCGTCGACGGCTTACCCGGACCTGGTGCACAACGAGGCCTGCTGCTACCGGCTGGCCGAGGCGGTGGGTGTGCAAACCGCCGGCGCGAGCGCGCGGCCGGTGGCCGAGCTCGATCTGCCCGGCGTCGCGCTGCCGTTCAGCCACTACCTGCACGTGCCGCGCTTCGACCGCCGGCCCTTGCTCGACGGCCGCACGCAGCGCGTGCATTTCGAGGAGCTGACGCAGGCGCTGGGCATCGACAGCCGCCGCAAGTACCGCGACCTGCCGGCCGCGATGCGGGCCTTGCTGGTGCTGCTGAAGCAGTCCCCGGCCAGCGATGTGCACGAGCTCGACGAGGTGTTCCGCCGCTGGACCGCGTATGCGCTGATGGGCAACACCGATGCGCACTCGAAGAACTGGGCGCTGGTGTACGCCGACGGCGTGCACCCGCGGCTCGCGCCGGCCTACGACATGGTCTGCGTCGCCGCGTATTTCGACCCGGCCGACCCGCGCGCGCTGGCGCAGAACCGCAAGATGGATGAATCGCTGCGGGCCTGGGGCGAAGACGCCGCCGAGGCGCTGGCCAAGGCAGCGGGGCTGCTGGCCTTCAACCGCTTCCGGCGCATCGTGCGCGAGACGCGCGAGCGCGCCCGTGCGCGGTGGCCGGCGCTGCTGGCGGACGCGCCGGAACGGGTGGCACGCACGATCACGCAGCGATTGACGTAGGCCTGGGTGCGACGGGGCGCGCGTCGCGGCGGGTGAGGGGATGGGCTGGGGGCTCAGCTTCGGCGGTCGGCCCTGGCGGGCCGACTCCACGAAGAAGCTCGGCTTCAGGGGTGCATCGCCAAACTCCCGCCGCTCGCTTCGCTCGCTGTGGTCAAACAGTGTCGATGAGTCAGTCCACGAAGCGCGCTGGCGCGCGCCACCCCTGAAGCCGATCTTCTCCGTCGCCTCAGAARTCGCCCCCAGCCCATYCCCTCACCCSCCGCTCAACACCCACCGCTCTTGTTGGGGGGAAAAGATTGAAGTGACCGACGAGCATGCGAGCGGCCGCGCGCCCGTTCTTCATGGGTTCCTACGAGCAGCTGTTGACCAGATTCCCGAACAGGTGCGCCGAATCGAACGCGAACTCGCCGCGGTAGCTCGCGCCGTCGGCGAGCTCCGCCGGCGTCACGGCGTGCGCAGCGAGGTTCGCGATCGCCAGGGCGATGGCAGCGGGATTCCCTGTCCGGCGACTTCAATGATCCGAGTCGTAGTACAGCGGATCGTCGTGATGGCGCTGCGACGGATAGAAGCTCCCTTGCGGAGGCGTGTTGTAGCTGACGCTGCTGACCGGCTCCGCATACCCGCTCGGCCCGCTGCTGGGCGCCAAGGTCTGCTGATACTGGCTGTGCGGCGTGTAGTACTGGCCGGGATCCTCCGGATGCGGCGCATGCATCGGGAAATCCTGGTTGAACTGCGAGTACATCGCGCCGGCCGCGTCCTCCCCCGAAAGATCCATGTCCGGGTTGTGATGGTGAATCATCGCGGCCGCCCCGCCGGCGGTATACGGCGTCATCGGGAACACCGCCGAGTAGGTGTTCTGGACGCCGCCACGGCCATACCGCGCATTGCGCAGCGGCTGGACGTGCGGCTGCAGGAACACGCCTGCCTGGCCGCGGTAGTTGCGGTCATGCGACGGGTCTTGCGACGACACCACCATCACGGTACCGCCCCGGCTGTCCGGGATGTGCCGGCCCGGGTTGACGACGTAGACGCCGTCGGTGCAGGCCTCACCGCCATCCGGGTCGCCGATGCCTGCATGATGACCCGCATACAGCCCCTGGGCCGCAATGTTGTCGCGGTCGCGCCGGCGCGTCGAGTGGTGGTAGGTCCGGTAGCCCTGCGGGTTCGGCAGGTCGCGCCGCGGCGCCATCGTCGACGCGCTCGGGCGGCGGTAGCCGCCGTCCGACTCGTCGCCCGACGAGATCGAATCGAAGCTGTCGCGCCGGCGACGGCCGCCGCCGCCCGGGATGCCGATCGCCCCCGATCGCGGCGGCGACGCCCCCCATGAATCGCCAGCCGGCCCACGCGAGCGGGCCGGGATGTCGCGGGGCTGGGTACTGGAACCC
>NZ_JBFUFP010000550.1:0-3642 GCF_056403375.1 Rhizobacter sp. P2_H2 | reverse complement strand
GGTGGAACGCACCCGACGCGATGAACAGGATGTGGTCGGTCTTCACCATGCCGTACTTGGTGTTGACGGTCGTGCCCTCGACCAGCGGCAGCAGGTCGCGCTGCACGCCCTGGCGCGAGACATCGGCGCCGCTCGATTCGTTGCGCGACGCGACCTTGTCGATCTCGTCGAGGAACACGATGCCGTTCTGCTCGGTGTTGTGCAGCGCGGCGGTCTTGATCTCGTCCTCGTTGACGAGCTTGGCCGCCTCGTCGTCGACCAGCAGCTTCAGCGCCTCGCCGATCTTCAGCTTGCGCAGCTTGCGCTTGGCGCTGCCGAGGTTGGCGAACATGCCCTTCAGCTGCTCGGCCATTTCATCCATCCCCGGCGGGCCGATGATGTCCAGCGTCGGCTTGGTGTCGGCCACCTCGATCTCGATCTCCTTGTCGTCGAGCGAGCCTTCGCGCAGCCGCTTGCGCATCACCTGGCGGGCGGTGTTGTCGGCCGCCGGTGCGGCCGGCGTGGTCGGTGTCAGGCCGAAGTCGCTGCTCGCGGCGCGCGGCGGCGGCACCAGGATGTCGAGCACCCGGTCTTCCGCGGCGTCTTCTGCGCGCACCCGCTGGCGCTTGATCTGCGTCTCGCGCTCCTGCTTGACGGCCATGTCGACCAGGTCGCGGATGATGGTGTCGACGTCCTTGCCGACGTAGCCGACCTCGGTGAACTTGGTCGCCTCGACCTTGATGAACGGCGCATCGGCCAGCTTGGCCAGCCGGCGCGCGATCTCGGTCTTGCCGACGCCGGTCGGGCCGATCATCAGGATGTTCTTCGGCGTGATCTCGCCGCGCAGCGCGCCGTCGACCTGCTGGCGGCGCCAGCGGTTGCGCAGCGCGATCGCGACCGCGCGCTTGGCGCCGGCCTGGCCGACGATGTGCTTGTCCAGCTCGGACACGATCTCTTGCGGGGTCATGGAGCTCATCGGGTGCTTTCGCCCAGGATTTCGATCGTGTGGTTCTGGTTCGTGTAGATGCACAGGTCGCCGGCGATCTCGAGCGAGCGCTTGACGATGTCCTGCGGCGCCAGGTCGGTGTGCTCCAGCAGCGCGATCGCGGCGGCCTGCGCATACGAGCCGCCGGAGCCGATCGCGACGATGCCCTTCTCGGGCTCGAGCACGTCGCCGTTGCCGGTGATGATCAGCGAGGCTTCCTTGTCGGCCACCGCCAGCATCGCCTCGAGGCGGCGCAGCACGCGGTCGGTGCGCCAGTCCTTGGTCAGCTCGATCGCGGCGCGCACCAGGTGGCCCTGGTGCTTCTCGAGCTTGGCCTCGAAGCGTTCGAAGAGGGTGAAGGCGTCGGCGGTGGCCCCGGCGAAGCCGGCGAGAACCTGGTCGCGGTACAGCTTGCGCACCTTGCGGGCCGTGGCCTTCACGACGACGTTGCCGAGGGTGACCTGGCCGTCGCCGCCGAGCGCGACGAGGTTGCCGCGCCGCACGCTCAGGATGGTGGTGCCGTGGTATTGATCCATGGGGTCTCAGATTCGGGCGAAGCGCGAGGCTTCAAGCCGAAGATTGTGACCCGGGAATCAGACCACCCGAACCTTGACCTTGGCGTGCTCGTTGATGCCCATCGCGCCGAAGAACAGCGCGACGAGGCGGTGCGCTTCGGAGAAGGTCACGGCGCGGTTCTCGCCGCGGCGCGCCAGCACCCAGTTCAGCAGGTCGCCGGCCGCGATGAAGTCGACGCGGATCAGGCGGGCGCACGAGACGTTGACGACCTCGGCATGGCCCAGCTCGTCGTTCATCTTCGTCAGCGTGGCACCGATGTCACCGACCAGCTGGCCGGACAGCTCGACCCCCGCGACCTGCACGCCCGGTTCGTCGGGCATCTGCGATTCGAGGAAGCTGGTCGACACATCGCTGACGACCGACATCGGCGGCGATTGCGTGCTCATGTTCGAGCCGCTGATGCGCACCTGGCATTTCGCGCTCTCCCACGACGGCGGCGACACCTCGTAGGTGACGCAGTAGTCGATGGCCGCTTCGTCGAACTGGTCGGCGCGGTTGGCCATGCGCAGCGCATCGAGGCGCAGCTGCCAGAAGACGGGGTCGGCATCGCGCACGCCGGTGGGCGCGGCATCCTGCAGCACCTGCATCAGGCGGTCGCCGCCCAGCCAGCGCATGTCGAGCGGTTCGTTGATCCAGCCGCGGAACAGCTCGCTCATGCGCGCGCAGGCCTCGGCGTCGATGCTTTGCAGCGAGCTCCAGTCGAACACCCACGGCAGCGGCATCTGCAGCGATTGCGAGCGCAACCGGGCCACCGCGTCGGCATCGACGATGCTCGGGCACACCCAGCCGACCTGGCCGTCGATGCGCGAGCTGGGGCGGCGCTCCTCGCCGGCGGCCTCGGCCACCAACTTGGGCATCGAGAACCACTGTGGCGCCGACCAGCCGAACTGCTGGGCGTAGTCGATCGCAAGGCTCTCGAACTTGTGGTGCTGGCCGATCGCGCGGTACAGGTCGAACAGCGCCAGCCAGGTTTCGGCGTGCTGGGCGCGCGGGCCGCCCTGGCCGGTCAGCGCGGCGAGCGACGATTCGCAGCTCTCGAAATCGGCATTCGCGAACGCGATCACCGCCTCGTCGAGTTCGGGGTCGTGGGCGACTTCGCTCACTTCCACCGCATACGGGTTGCCCAGGTCGCCGCCGGCGATGTCGAGGTTCAGCGGCGACAACGGCGACAGGCCGGCACCCATCACGACCGTGGCCGGCGCGCCGGCGGGCGGGCGGGCGGGGGTGACCGGTTGGGCTGCGGGCGGGCGCGCACCGTTCGCACGGGCCGGCTCGGGCCGGATGCGGCTCTGGTCGGGCTCGGTCGCCGCGTAGCCGATGGCCGCCGGCTGGGTCGGTGCGTCGTAGAAAGAGGGTGGGCGGCGCGACGGCGAGGCGAGGCCGTCACCGACCATCTGCTGCTCGATCTCGTCGATCTTGGCCTTCACGCCGACATCCGGCTTGGCGCCGCTGTCCTGCATGCGGGCTTCGGAGTCATCGAGGCGGGAGGATCCACCCAGTGCCGCCAGCTGCTCGCTGGTCAGGCCTTCGCGGCGCACCTTGCGCAGCATGTCGAATTCGCGCTTGCGGACGAAATCGTTGCGCCGCTTGCGCTCGATCATCGCCTTCAGCTCGGACTTGGCGTACTCGCTCTCGCGGGCTTCTTCCGTGGGGGTGCCGAGCTGCGCCCAGTCCGTGGCCGGGTTGGCCACGAACTTGACAACCTTTCGGAAGAAGCTGGTGTTGTCTTTCTGATCCGACATGTCGGGTGACGGGGTGCGCGAAGGGTACTTGTCAGTCGCCGAACATCTTCTGCTTCAGCTCGCGCCGTTGCTGGGCTTCGAGGGACAGTGTAGCGGTCGGCCGTGCGATCAGGCGGCCCAATCCGATCGGTTCGCCAGTTTCGTCGCAGAAACCATAGTCACCGGCTTCGATGCGGCCCAGGGATTGTGAGATTTTCTTCAGAAGCTTGCGCTCACGGTCGCGGGTGCGCAGCTCGAGCGCGTGCTCTTCCTCGATGGTCGCGCGATCGGCAGGATCGGGGACGATCGAGGTGTCTTCGCGCAGATGCTCGGTGGTTTCGCCGGCGTTGCTGAGCAGATCGTCCTTCAGCTGCTGCAGCC
>NZ_JBFUFP010000549.1:0-3646 GCF_056403375.1 Rhizobacter sp. P2_H2 | reverse complement strand
GGATTTTCGCACGCACGGCATGCCCGCACGGGCAGGGCGGCCGGTCAGGCGCCGAGGAAGCGTGCCAGATGGGCGGCGAGCGCTTCGGGCTGGTCATGGTGCAGCATGTGCCCGGCCGGCGACAGCACCTGGCGCTCGGCCTGCGGCACCAGCGCCAGGCGGGCGTCGAAGTCGCTGCGCGGGTAGCGGTCGCCCCACCACTTCGAGACGTCGGTGCGGTCGCCCTCGACCCACAGCAGCGGCGCGGCGATGCGCTGCCAGCAGGCCAGCACCTCGTCCTTCTGGTACAGCACCGGGTTGGCGCGCTTGTGGGCCGGGTCGCCGAGGATGTGCCAGCGTCCGTCCTCGGCCTGGCGCGACCAGTGGCCGGCCAGCCAGGCCGCGCGGTCCTCGCGCAGCAGCGGGTTGGTCTTGCGCAGCCGCTCGGCGACCGCGGCCAGGCTGTCGTACGGGCGCAGTTCCACCGGCTGCTTCAGCTCGTCCAGCCACTGCAGGTAGCGCTTGGGCGCCTGGGCCGGTCGCGTGGCCGGCAGGCCGAAGCCTTCCAGGTTGACGAGCCGGCGGATGCGCTCGGGCCGCACGCCGGCATACACCATCGCGACGTTGCCGCCCATGCTGTGGCCGAGCAGGTCGACCGGCTCGCCGGGGCCGGCCAGCCCGTCGAGCAGCGCATCGAGGTCGCCCAGGTAGTCGGGGAACCAGTAGCAGTCGGTGCCGCCCGGGTCGCTCAGGCCGAAGCCGCGCCAGTCCGGTGCCACCACGTGGCGCCCGTCGCCCTCGATCGCCGCCAGCGCATCGACGGCGAACTGGAACGACGCACCGACGTCCATCCAGCCGTGCAGCATCACGAGCGTCGGCCGCTCGGCGGTGGCCTGGGCCGCATCGCCCCATTCGTGCAGGTGGCAGCGCAGGCCGCGCAGGTCGACGAAACGGCTGCGGCCGGGGCGCTGCGGGAGGTAGGGTGCGGACGACATGGCGTCCGATGTTAGGAGTTCGCGGGCGCGCCGGCTGTCCGGCCAGGGACAGCACCTTCAGGAGAATTCAGCCGCGCTTCAGGACGGCGAGCCACTGCGCCGCCGACCATGCGGACCATGAAAACGACGCGCCCGACCTCCTTCCTGCACACGCCCCAGCTGCGCTTCGCTGCAGCCGTTCTCGGGGTTGCGGCGCTGTTCGCGGGCTTTCATGCACTCGCCACGCCGGCGCCACTCGTGATTTCCTGCGCACTTCCGACCGCTGCCGGCATGGCGCGCACCGTGCAGTCATCCGGCACGGGGTCATCGCGCCCTATGCTCGGGGGCGAGGCCATGTCCGCCGTGAAGGAAAAACTGGACTGACCTGTGCTGTTCTGCAGTAGCGACGTGAGGGAGCCCGAGGGAGTCGTGATGCCGGCGCCGTGCCACCCGCGGCTGCCGGCGAGGGGCCTGCACGTCGGTGTCACGGGGCATCGATTGAATCGCATTTCACAACATCAGCTGGACCTGATCACGCCGCAGATCGAGCCGCTGCTTGCCCACCTGGCGAGCGCGTCGCGCTGCATCGAGCCGGTGCTGCTGTCCAACCTGGCCGAGGGCAGCGACCGCCACCTCGCACGGCTCGGCCTGCGGGTGGGCTACACGCTGCATGCGGTGCTGCCGCGCCCGCGCGACGAGTACGCGCGCGGCTTCCGCAACAGCGCATCGCGCCGCGAGTACCGTGCGCTGCTGGGCGATGCGGCGCGCATCACCGAGCTGCGCGGGCCGCTGGGTGTCGCCGGGCGCAGCTACCTGCGCGCCGGCCATGCGCTGCTGGACCAGGCCGACCTGCTGCTCGCGCTGTGGGACGGCGCGCCGTCGCGCGGCACCGGCGGCACGGCCGACGTGGTCGACGAAGCCTTCCGCCGCCGCATCCCGGTGCTGCACCTGTCGACCCGGCCGCGCCAGCGCCCGCGGCTGCTGTGGTCGCGCGCCGGTGGCCCGGTGGAGCAGCGCTGCGACCGGCGCGGGCTCGATGCGATGCTGGCGCACCTGAGGGATACGCGGCGATGAGCGCCGTGGACACGCCGGCCCTCTCGACGACCGATCCTTCGCCCCGCTACGGGGCGTTCATCAGCTACAGCCACCACGACAAGGCCGTGGCGCGCCGGCTGCAGCGGCAGCTGGAGACCTACCGCGTACCGCGCCGGCTGGTCGGGCGCGCGACGCCGCACGGGCCGGTGCCGGCGCGCCTGTTGCCGCTGTTCCGCGACCGCGACGAGCTGAACGCCGGTGCCGACCTGAAGGCGAGCGTGCAGGAGGCGCTCGCGGCCAGCCGCTGGCTGATCGTCGTCTGCTCTCCGGACGCGGCGCGTTCGCCGTGGGTCAACCGCGAGATCATCGAATTCAAGCGGCTGCACGGCGAGGGCCGCGTGCTGGCGCTGATCGCATCGGGCGAACCGTTCGCGAGCAACACGCCGGGCCGCGAGGCGAGCGAGTGTTTCCCGCCCGCGCTGCGTTTTGCGCTGACCGCCGACGGGCAGGCCGCGGGCGAACCGCTGGAGCCGATCGCCGCCGACCAGCGCGCCGAGGGCGACGGCCCGCGCCGCGCCGCGCTGAAGCTGCTGGCCGGCATGGTCGGCGTCGGCTTCGACGACCTGGTGCAGCGCGACACGCAGCGCCGGCTGCGCTGGCTGGCGGGGATCGCTTCGGCCTCGGCGGTCGGCGTCGTCGTGTTCGCGCTGCTGGCCGTGCTGGCGGTGCGCGCGCGCAACGAGGCGCAGCACCAGCGGGCGCAGGCCGAGGGCTTGATCGAGTTCATGCTCGGTGACCTGCGCAAGAAGCTCGAGCCGGTGGGCCGGCTGGAGGTGCTGGATTCGGTGGGCGAGAAGGCCCTCGCGTACTACGGCTCGCAGGAAGCCGACCGGCTGGACGCGACGGCGCTCGGCCACCGCTCGCGCGCGATGCACCTGATCGGCGAGATCCGCGACCTGCGCGGCAACCCGGCCGAGGCGCAGGCCGCGTTCGAGCAGGCGGCCGCGACGACGCAGCGCCTCGCCGCGCAGTTCCCGAACGACGGGCAGCGCATCTTCGACCATGCGCAGAGCATGTTCTGGGTCGGCTATGCGGCGTGGAAGCGKGCTGACGGCAGGACGGCCGAGGCGAACTTCCGCAGCTACCTCGAACTGAGCGAGCGCCTGACGAAGCTGGACCCGTCGAACATCGACTGGCAGGCCGAAGAGGCCTTCGCGTACGTCAACCTCGGCGCGGTGCAGCTGGGCACCGAGCGGCCGGCCGAGGCCATCGTGTCGCTGGAGGCCGCGGGCACGGTGCTGAAGCGGCTGTTGCCGCAGCGCGCCGAGCTGGGCTTCGAGCTGGCGCAGAACCATGGCTTCCTGTCGAGCGCGCACGAGCAACTCGGCCAGTACGAGGCGGCGCTGAAGGACACGCAGCAGCAGCTCGCGCTGTTCCGCGCGATGCCGGGCGGGGGCAAGAACAAGACGGCGCAGCGCGGCATCGTCAGCGCGCTGAACACGATCAGCCGCCACCAGCTCGACATGGGCCATCTCGCCGACGCGCAGGCGAGCGGACGCGAGAGCCTCGCGATCGCCGAGCGGCTGGCCGAGGAAGACCCGGCCAACCTGTTCTGGCGCGGCGACGCCTGCTTCGCGCGGCTGCGCATGGTGGAGGTC
>NZ_JBFUFP010000548.1:0-3653 GCF_056403375.1 Rhizobacter sp. P2_H2 | reverse complement strand
GGCTTGTTCGGCCCGAAGCTGCCGGCGTTCAGCGGGCCGGAGATGAACTCCCAGAACGGCAGGAAATCGCTGAACTTCGCCTTGCGCGGGTCATAGAAGTTGGCCGCGGTGTAGTGCACGTCGGCGGTCAGCCAGACGATGTTCCTGATGTTCGCCCGCTTGATCTCGCGCAGCAGCCGCGCGATCTCGAGCTCGCGGCCCAGCGGCACGCCGTCGTCGCCGTTGGCGATCGCCTCCCACTTGTCACGGCCCTGCGCATCCTTGCCGTCGGGCACCTGCACGCCGATCGGCATGTCGGCGGCGATCACCTTCCAGGTCGCCTTCGAGCGCTTCAGCCCGTCGAGCAGCCACGCGATCTGCGGGCGGCCCATGAAGGCGCTGTCCGGCGTCTCGTCGGCCTGCAGGTTCGCGCTGTTCGCGCCGCGATAGCTGCGCATGTCGACGACGAACACGTCGAGCAGCGGCCCCTGCGGCAGGTGGCGGTACACGCGCTCGCTCTCGGCATCAGGGCCGCGGCGCAGCGGTGCGTACTCGAGGAAGGCGCGGCTCGCGCGCGCCACCAGCAGCGGCACGTTCTTCTCGGTGTAGCGCGCGTCGCCCGACACGTCCTTCGAATCCGACCAGTTGTTGCTGACCTCGTGGTCGTCCCACTGCCAGATCTGCGGCACCTCGGCCGACAGGCGGCGGATGTTCGCGTCCAGCAGGTTGTAGCGGTAGCGCCCGCGGTATTCGTTCAGCGTCTCGGCGACCTTGCTGACCTCTTCGGTCACCACGTTGTTCCAGGTCGAGCCGTCGGKCAGCTTCAGCTGCGCCTGGATCGGCCCGTCGGCATAGATGGTGTCGCCGCTGTGCAGGAAGAAGTCGGGGTTCACGCGGCGGATCTGCTCGTAGATCTTCATGCCGCCCCAGGCCTCGTTGATGCCGAAGCCTTGGCCTGCCGTGTCGCCGCTCCACGCGAAGCGCACGTCGCGCAGCGGCTTGCCGTGCGAGGCGGCTGGCAACCGCAGGTGGCCGGCCATCGGCTCGGACAGCACGCGCTCGTTGTGCAGGTCCTGCAGCACGACGCGGTAGAACACCTCCTGGCCGGCCGGCAGGCCGGTCAGGTCGAGGCGGCCGGTGAAGTCGGAGTCTTCCAGCAGGTGGGGTCCGCGCACGCGGTTCAGGTTCGCGAAGCTCGCGGTGCTCGACCACTCGACCCACATGCGGGCCGGCCGGTCGCTGCGCGTCCAGACGATCGCGCTGTCGGCCCGCGCATCGCCCGACTGCACCCCGGACGGAAACTGCGGGCGCATCGCGTCGCGCGTGACCACGGCAGGCGCCGTCTGGGCCTGCGACAGCCCCGGCACCGCGCTCCCACCAGCCAGCAGCAGGGCATTCGACAAGAAGATCCGGCGGTCCATTCGATCCATCCTCGGTGATGCTTGAAAAGCGCGCAGTCTGGGGGGAGCGTGTGGCAGCTTCGTGAACCTGCGCCCTGGGCAGCAATCACGCAGACATCGTGCAGCCCATGCATTTCGGAGAAGGCGGCATGAACAACTTGTATGGCCCGGCGTGCGCCGATTCGCCAGCAATCTTCTACGCTTCCCAGGCGGCCGATTCGCAGGCTCGCGAATCTCAGGGAGACACCATGAATCACACCCACCTCCTGGCCCCGGCCCTCGCCGCAACCCGTCTGGCGACATGCCACCTGGAACGAACACACACCCTGGCGGCCCCGGTCGGCTTGCTGCTCGGCATCGCGTTCAACTGCATCGCGACACACCTCCTCGGGATCGGCACCCTGCCGATCGTGCTGATGCTGCCCGGCGATCTCGGCCCTGCCGGGCACAGCCAAGAGGCCCTGCTGCTGTTCTGGGCCCTGACCTACGCGCTGCTGCCGTTGCAGGTGGCCGGGCTCCACGGGATGGTTCTGCGCGGGCGGCTGGTCGAGACGCTGCGGCCCTGGGCCCTGCGCGGCGAGCGGTTCGGGCGATACCCACGCGGACTGGCCGTGACGGTCAGCGCGATGACACTGATCGCCATCGGCTGCATCCTGCACGGCTCGGTGGTCCCGGGCGCTGCGGTCCAGACGGCGAGCGGGCTGCTGACCTTCCTGATCATCAACTGGTTGCTGCTGCACCTGTTGATGATCGGCTTCATGCTGTCGGCCGCGTTCGTAACGGCCTGCGGTCCCGCGCCGGCCACCCGCCGGCACTGCGCCGGTTCGCGGCACGCGCCAGGCTGAAAGGCACCCGAACCGCGGGCTTCTCCGCAGACCGGCCGGCGCGCCGTTTGCCTAAGCTGCCGCATGGCCCTCGTGCAGCCCCTCGTCACCGCCCGCTTCGACGCCACGCCGCCCATCCTCGACATCGAGGCGTCGGGCTTCGGCCGCGACAGCTACCCGATCGAGGTCGGTTTCGTACTCCCCGACGGCAGCGCGTTCTGCAGCCTGATCCGGCCGGCCGGCCACTGGACCCATTGGGATTCGGCCGCCGAGCAGGTGCACCACATCCACCGCGAGACGCTGCTGGTGCACGGCCGCCCGGTGACCGAGGTCGCACACTGGCTGAACGACCAGTTGCACGGCCTGACGCTCTACAGCGATGGCTGGGCGCACGACTACCCCTGGCTCGGCGCGCTGTATGAAGAAGCGGGCCTCGTGCCCAGCTTCCGGCTCGACAACCTGCGCGCGCTGCTGACCGAAGCCCAGGCCCGCGACTGGTMCGAGACCCGGCAGGCCGTCAGCAACGAGCTGCAGCTGACACGGCACCGCGCGAGCGCCGATGCACGCCTGCTGCAGAAGACCCTGCTGCGCGTCCGCGAGCGCACCGCCTGAACCGGCGCAGGCCCGGTGCTTGCATACAAGCCTGCGGCACCCTCTCACGGTGCCACCCACGTGCCGGAATGCCTCATTTTGGTGAGCCGGCTTGTATGCAACCGATCCATGCCTCTTGCTGGTGCCTGCCCTCCGCCCCAAGCCCCACCAGATCGCCGACCGCATCGTCGACGCGATCCTCGCCCGCAAGCTCGCACCCGGCGCCCGCCTGGGCGAGCAGCAGCTCGCCGACCTGTTCAACGTCAGCCGCACCATCGTGCGGGAGGCGCTCGCGCGGCTGGCGGCACGCGGCATGGTCGAGGTCAACTCGCGGCGCGGCTGGTTCGTGGTGCAGCCCTCGCCCGAGGACGCCCGCGAGGCCTTCGCCGCGCGGCGCCTGATCGAGACCGGGCTGCTGCAGTCGCTGGACGCGCCGCTGGCGGGCGTTCCGTTGCGGCGGCTGCGCGAGCACGTGGCGCAGGAGCAGGCCGCGGTGGCAGCGGCCGATGCCGGCGAGCGCAGCTTCCTGCTCGGTGACTTCCATGTCTGCCTGGCCGAGTGCGCCGGCAACGGCACACTGGCCGACATCCTGCGCGACCTGACCGCCCGCACCACGCTGATCGCGGTGCTGTACCAGTCGAAGCACGAAGCCGCGCAGTCGTGCGCCGAGCACGCCGAGATCGTCGCCGCGCTCGAACGCGGCGACGCCGCGGCGGCAGCCGCCTTGATGCTGCGCCACATCGACAGCGTGGCCGCGCACCTGGACCCTAGCCTGGCCGTCGACCCGCTGGCCTCGCTGCTCAGCGCGCTGTCTACGGTCGGGACTGGCAAAAACACGGCACAGCCCTTGCATACAAGG
>NZ_JBFUFP010000547.1:0-3653 GCF_056403375.1 Rhizobacter sp. P2_H2 | reverse complement strand
GCCCACAGCACGCGCAGCGGCACCTCGACGCGCCGGCCGGCCGCGCGGTCGGCGCGGTCATGGTCGAGGTCGATGGTGGCCGAGGCGCGGTAGTCCTCGCAGATCGACGCCACGCTGCCCGGCAGCGCGATGCAGCGCTCGTATTCCGCGAGAGCGGCCGGATCGAAGGCCGCGAGCCCCGCATGGCGCCGCCCCATCACGCTGCGCAGGTAGAACACCGGGTCGTGGCCGATCATCCGCTCCGGCAACGGCGCCGGCTGGATCAGCGTGAACCAGTGCCAGTAGGCGCGCGCGAACGCGTCGGTCGTGCCTTCGTACATCGCGAGCGTCGGTGCGATGTCGAGCAGCAGCAGCCGCGACACCACATCAGGGTGATCCAGCGCCAGCCGGTGCGCCACCCGCGCACCGCGGTCGTGCGCGCAGACCGCAAAGCGCGCGTGGCCGAGCTGCGCCATCACGCCGGCCGCATCGCGCGCCATCGCCCGCTTGGCGTGCATCGCATGGGCGTCATCGGGTGCGGGCCGCGACGAGTCGCCATAGCCGCGCAGGTCCATCGCCACCACCCGGAAGCGCTGCGCGAGCTGCGGCACCACGCGGTGCCACATCGCATGCGTCTGCGGATGGCCGTGCAGCAGCAGCAGCGGCGCGCCCTGCCCGCCCACCCGCGTATGGATCTCGGCCCCTTCGACGGCGAAACGCCGGCTCTCGAATCCTTCGAACATGCGGCGCATTCTGGTGCGCTCGCACACGGTCGGCAAGCAATAATCCGGAAACCCATTCGTTCCCTGGAGGCATCAATGATCGAGCGCTCCGACCTCGCGCTGGTGAGCTGTGCGGCCGAGCTGGGCAGCCTGGCCGCCGCGGCGCGCCAGCTCGACCTGGCGCCGCCGGCCGTGTCGAAGCGGCTGGCGGCGCTGGAGTCGCGGCTCGGGCTGCGGCTGTTCCACCGCAGCACGCGGCGCTTGCAGCTCACGCCGCACGGCGAAGCCTTCCTCGCGCAGGCGCGGCCGCTGCTGCAGGGCTTCGAGCAACTGCAAGCCCAGCTGACCGAGCGCCACGACGAGCCGCGCGGCCTGATCCGCCTGTGCAGCTCGTTCGGCTTCGGCCACGCCTGGCTCGG
This sequence comes from Rhizobacter sp. P2_H2, assembly GCF_056403375.1. Lineage (NCBI taxonomy): Bacteria > Pseudomonadati > Pseudomonadota > Betaproteobacteria > Burkholderiales > Sphaerotilaceae > Rhizobacter > Rhizobacter sp. P2_H2. The sequence continues at coordinate 2,533 of NZ_JBFUFP010000547.1, read as the reverse complement.
GCCGCTGCTGGCGCAGTTCCATGCCGCCTACCCGCAGGTGCAGGTGCAGCTGCACCTGCGCGAGCAGCTGCCCGACCTGCGCGCCGCCGGCTTCGACGCCGCGGTGTGGCTGTGGGCGCCGCGCGATCCGAACGTCGTCACGCGCCGGCTCGCGTCGAACCGGCGCATCATCGTCGGCGCGCCTGCCTATCTCGAGCGCGCGGGTGTGCCGCAGACGCTCGACGATCTCGCGCAGCATGCCTGCCTGATCGTCAGCGAGAACGACGACCAACCCGCCGCCTGGCGCCTGCAGGAGCTGTCGCCGCGCGGCGCCGCCGTGACGGTGCGGGTGCACGGCCCGCTCGCGAGCAACAGCGGCGAGGTGGTGCGCGACTGGGCGCTGGCCGGCCACGGGCTGATGCTGCGCTCGCTGTGGGACGTGCACGAGCACCTGCGCAGCGGCCGGCTGCAGCAGGTGCTGCCGCGCTGGGCGATGCTCGATGCCGATGTGCACTGGGTGCTGCCGCCGCGTGCGCCGAACAGCAGCGTGCCGCGCCGCGTGCGGCTGCTTCAGCAGCAGCTCATTCAGGCCTTGGCGACGCCGCCGTGGCTGGCGCCTCCGGCGGCGCAGGCGAGCGCACCACCAGCGCCACGCCGACGGCGGTGAGCGCCATGCCGAGCACCATCGCCGGCGTGATCGACTCGCCGAACAGCGCCCAGGCCATCAGCGCGGTGGTCGGTGGCACCAGGTAGAGCAGGCTCGTCACGCGCGTGGCCGCGCCGCGCTGGATCAGCAGGTACAGCAGCGAGCTGCCGCCCAGCGTCAGGCCGATCACCGACCAGGCCATCGCGCCGATCAGGTGCGGGTGGAAGACGATCGGCTCCTGCTCCAGCAGCGCGATCGGCAGGCTGACCGCCAGCGCGGCCAGCAGCTGCACGGTGTTGGCGGTGCGCACGTCGCACGGCGCGACGAAGTGCTTCTGGTAGAGGGTGCCGGCCGTGATGCACAGCAGCGAGAAGGCGGCGAGCGACAGGTTCCAGGCGGTCAGCTCGCCGGCCCCCAGCTTGCGCCAGACGACGAGCAGCAGGCCCGACAGGCCGAGCGCCAGCCCGAGCCATTGGCGGCTGGAAACGCGCGATTCACCATCGGACGACGTCGACATGGCGCTCACCCACACCGCCGTCAGCACCGGCTGCAGGCCGACCAGCAGCGCGATCGTGCCGGCCCCCATGCCGGACTTCACCGCGGCCCAGACGCCGCCCAGGTAGCCGGCATGCATCAGCACGCCCGAGGCCGCGAGGTGCAGCCATTGCGCGCGGCCGCGCGGCCAGGCGGCGCGCGACAGCGCGATCCACACGCCGAAGCTGAGCACCGACAGGGCATAGCGCAGCGACAGGAACGAGATCGGCGGCGCGTACGGCATGCCGTAGCGCGCGACGATGAAGCCGGTGCTCCAGATCAGCACGAACACCGGCGGCATCGCCTGCACCAGGCGGTCGCGCGCGCTGGTGGCGCCGCCGGCGGCGCTCATCGAACCTTGGCTCGGATCTCCGGCAGCGCCTTCTGCAGGTAGTACACCATCGACCAGATCGTCAGCACCGCCGATGCGTAGATCAGCCAGGTGCCCCACAGCTGCGTGTCGACCAGGCCGAACAGCGTGCCGYGGTAGAGCAGGAACGGGATCGCGATCATCTGCACCGTGGTCTTGACCTTGCCGAGCATGTGCACCGCGACGCTGCGCGACGCGCCGATCTGCGCCATCCACTCGCGCAGCGCGGAGATCGCGATCTCGCGGCCGATGATCACGAGGGCCACCAGCGCATGCAGCCGGCCCAGGTGCACCAGCACCAGCAGCGCGGCGCAGACGAGGAACTTGTCGGCGACCGGATCGAGGAAGGCGCCGAACGACGAGGTCATGTTGAGCCGGCGGGCCAGGTAGCCGTCAGCCCAGTCGGTCAGCGCGACGACGATGAACAGCACCGTCGCGATGAGGTTCTGGTGCGGCTCCTTGACGTCGAGGTAGAACACCCCGACGACCAGCGGAATCGAAACGATGCGCGCCCAGGTCAGCAGCGTCGGCAGATTGAAGAACATGGGCGGCATTGTGCCCAAGTTCTTCAGGGATCCAGCGTGCGCGGCTTGAAGCGCTTGTCGTCGTCGAACAGGAAGGTCTCGACGAACTTCCACGGCTTGGGCAGTTTCGATACGTCGCCGAAGGGCGCGGCGCGCTTGACCGCGTCGATTGCGATCTGCGTGGTCTCGGGCGCCTGGCCCGGATAGCGCAGCACGTCGATGCGGCGCACGCTGCCGTCGGAGTTCAGTTCGACCTCGAGCACGGGAATGGCGAGCAGGATGTCGGGCGGCCGGCTCATGTAGGTRCCGTTCGGGTTCGACGCGACCATGCGCCGCGCGGCCTGCAGGCGCACTTCGTTCCAGTTGCGCACCGGCCCCGGCGCGGTCAGCTTGACGAAACCGCCGGCCGCGGGGGCTGGCGCGGCAGCGGGCGCGGGGGCTGGCGCCGGGGCGGGGCGCGATGCCGGCGCAGGCGCGGGT
>NZ_JBFUFP010000546.1:0-3661 GCF_056403375.1 Rhizobacter sp. P2_H2 | reverse complement strand
ACCTGATGATGGTCGCGGTGCTGCTCAGGTTGAGGCCGTCGGGGATGCTCGACGAGGACGCCCGGCTTGCCGCCTACGTGGCCCGTGGTGAGGCGCGGCCCGCCTATCAGCGGGCGTTCGCGGCGCAACTGGCGGTGTTCACCGGCAGGTCAGGTTGATTCAGTCGCCATCCCGGTCACGGGCGGGCTGGTGCCATTCCAGCAGGGCTCCGACCCCGCAGCACACGGCGACAACAAGAGCCTGGGCGGCAAGGAGATCTTCGGCTGGAAACAACCAGTGCAACCCGACGGCGATGCCGACGCCGAGGATGCAGCCCGCTGCAGCGCCGGGTGAAGCCAGGAGGGAGAAGAGGTCAAGCATGTTCATGATCGCCTCCTGCCGGGATTTCTTGGGCGGTTGCCTGTCTGACCTCGAATCCTCCGCGTTCCTGAAGAGTCCGAAACAGACAGCAAGGGCACCTCGGTGTCACGCCTTCATCGTTCATGAGCGAGAAATCGGTTCATACAGCTTGATGTCGTAGTGATCGTCAATGATGGCGATGCAGCCGCACTTGCCGCATTTCGCCACGATCTCCGACTGCTTCACGATCTCATCCAGAAACGGATCCAGATCAGTCGACGCGCCCCCTGATGCGGCATCGACAAGCTCCTCAGCGACCAGCAGGTGCACGCCGTTCCCCTCGAAGAGATTCGTGCGGACGATCTCACCGCAACGACACATGAACTTGCTTGCCATGGGATCTTCTACGGCCGAACGCCTTTCAGTTGCACGAGTATGGATTCGTCGCACTCGACGATGCACAGGCTCCCGTCAAATTGCTCGTGAACTTCGCCCGCGACGAGCCTGAGCTCATTCCCGGACAGCAGGAGCCGTACTTCAGCCGTGGCATTCGGACCGTCATGACGGAGTTCAGTGATCTCGATCTCGCCCGCCGGCCACTCCGGAAACTGTCGATCCCGAAAGAGGAATGGAGCATCTTCGTGGGGCTCCGGCGCCTGAATGGCGTCGAGCTCCATCAGGTAGAGCCCGTGAAAACCGGTCCCGTCCTCGAGATGGGACAACAGCCTGAAGACTTGCCCGTTCGCCAACTGCAAGTCGAGATTGACCAGCTGGAGAAACGGAATGCCCGGATCTTCCCAGCGCACATCTTCGGCGACCTCGCCTGCAACCAGCGCCATCTCCGTGCCTTGCCAGCGGGTGACGACACGGCCAGCGAGCGCCGAAATCGGCAGCCACGTTGGTTCTCTCTTCATGGCCTCATTGCCCCTGCGGCGGCTCCCACAGCTCGAGGCGATGGCCCTCCGGATCCAGCACCCAGCCGAACTTTCCGTACTCGGACTCGTCGACCTTGTCGTCCACCGCGCAGCCTTCGGACCGCAATGCGGCGAGCAGCGCGTGAAGGTCATGCACCCGGAAGTTGATCATGAAGCTCGCCGTGCTCGGAGCGAAGTACGAGGTGTCTTCCTTGAACGGACTCCAGGTCGTGGTGCCGGTGCCCATCGGGTTGTCGGGCGTGACCCACTTGAAAGCGACTCCGCCCCAGTCCGCCACCTCCAGCCCGAGGTGCTTGCGATACCACTCGCCGAGCGCCTTCGGATCCTTGGACTTGAAGAAGATGCCGCCGATGCCGGTCACGCGCTTCATGATGTGCCCCTTTGCTGGCGATGGAGTTTGACACGAGCGGGAATCACGACCGGTGCTCGCACGGCGCGCGGGTGATGAACAGGGCCACGGCAAGCGACAGTGTCGACGTCGTCAGCATGACGCCCAGCACCGCAACGCGGGCGTTCGATGCATCGACGACCAGGCCCGAGAGAAACGCGATGATGCCGGCGCCGGTCACGGTCACGGCGGCGGCCAGCCCCGAGGCCGTGCCGGCCAGCTGGGGGCGCAGCGACAGCACTTGCGCATTGGCCACCGGCATCGTCAGCCCGTTKCCCAGGCCCACGAACACGCAGGGGCCGAAGAACGCGAGCGGATGCGCCCAGCCTGCCGCGGCAAGCGCCAGGCCCGCGAGCAGGCCGATGGACGTGAGCGCGCGGCCCGCGAGGATCAGCCTGGTGGCCGCGTGGCGTGCGCCGATGCGCCCGACCACGTAGCTGCCGACGATGAAGCCGGCAGGAACCATCCCCATGTGAAGGCCCAGCGCCGTGCTCGATGTTTCACCCAGCTGTGCCGCCACCAGGGGCGCTCCGCCCAGAAAGACATACAGCGTTCCAATGGCGAAGGCCATGCAAAGCGAACAGGCCCAGAACTGCATCGAGCGGCTCAATTCGGCATAGCCTTTCAATTGCAGTGCGACGGACTGGGTGCGGTGGTGGTTGGTTTCCTTCAGCTGGAACGCCACCAGGTACAGCCCCGCGAGCCCGAGTGCTGCGAACGCGATGAAGTTGGCGCGCCAGCCGAAGTGGGCATCGAGCAATCCGCCGAACGTGGGCCCGATCATCGGCGCCACGGCCCATGCCGACGAGACGTAGCCGATCCGGCTTGCGGCCTGGCCCTCGTGGGAGGTGTCTCGAATGGCGGCGAGCGACACGACGTATCCGGCGATGACGCTGCTCTGGAGCAACCGGCATCCCAGGAAGGTGACGATGTCGTTGGCCAGGCTGCAGCCGATCGATGCCATCGTGAAGATCGCCAGCGCGAGCAGCGCGACGGGCTTGCGCCCGAACCCGTCGGAGAGCGCACCCGCGATCAGGTGCGTGACGGCGGTGGCCACCGCATACCCCGCGATGGCGACATTGACGAGCGCGAAGTCGGCGTGAAGATCCCTGGCGATGGTCGGCAACGACGGCACGAACATGTTGATGGGCAGGACGGCCAGCGCGGAAAGGGGAACCAGGACCGAAAGGCGAGGGGAGGCCTGTGATGGCATGGCGGCTGGACTCCGTGGATGGACCGAGGGGCGGAGGGCCGTGCGGTTGGCGCGACCTGGGTCTGCTCGTGCTGGGTCAAACAGGAGTCATGCGTCGTCGGGCCTGGTGAAGCCGGCGACGTGAAGGCGGGCAGCTTGTCGGCTGCCCGGGTGGGGCGATGTTAGCGAACCGGCGAGCGGCCGTGTGCAGTCAGGCCGGGCTCGATCGCAGCCCGTAGACCTTGTCGCCCACGAAGAGGTACTCGACCCGCATCACCGCATCGCCCTTTTCATCGGCGCCGGTGTAGCCGATGGCGGAGACGCGCGCACCCGGGCGGATCTCGGCGACCTTCCAGGCTTCCATGCGGGTGAGCGGGGCGAGCTCCAGCTCCCAGCGCCGGTCGCTGCGCCTGGGCAGCGTGGCCTTGGCGAGCAGGGCGGGGCCGTCGACGGCGGCACTCTGCGCCGGCAGCGTGCGCCGGGCCAGGTCGGCCGGCAGCTTGAGGCCGGCGGGCAGCTCGATGATCAACTCGGCATGCGGGTTCTGCCACTTGCTGGTGACCACGGTCCCTTCGAGGTACAGCGGGCGGTCCTGGTCGAAGCTGCCCCACCCATGGTGGGCCGACGCGGGGCGCACGATCCAGGGGGCGATGGCGGCGAGAACGGCGAACTGGCGGCGGCTCAACGGCATGGCGGTCTCCGGTGGGTGAAGAAGATGAACGAAGCGGGCGGTGGTCAATAGGCGATCCAGCGGCCGCAGACCACCACGGCGAGCCAGAGGCCAGTGGACACCAGCATCTGTAGCCG
>NZ_JBFUFP010000545.1:0-3663 GCF_056403375.1 Rhizobacter sp. P2_H2 | reverse complement strand
CCGGTCGACAAGCTGAGCCTGGTGCTGGTCGCGGTGTTCGCCTTCGCCTTCCTCGGCGAGCGGCCGAGCCTGCGCGAATGGGCCGGGATCGCGATGGTGGCGGGCGGCGTGCTGGTTCTCTCGATCAAGCGCTAACGCGACCGGCGGCTTCTCCATGGCCGTCTTCAGCCGTGCAGTTTCTGGTGAATGGCAGGGCAGCCAGCGGCGGACGCGCCCCTCCTCGCGCAGGACGGGCAATTTCCGGAAGACGCAAGGCGTCGTTGCCTTCGATGGTTTGGGGATTTTTCGATTCATCCGCCGCTCGACGGGTGCATTCATGTGGCAGCTCCGTGACGGTTGCGGCCGGTCGATCGGTACTCTCGAGCGCCCGCTTACGGCCACGGTGTTGACATTTCGAGAGGCTGGCGTCCACCCGGWGAACGGCGGATTTCGCTGGTGGGGCGGAGGCCCGCGGCCCCCTCCCGACCGAGTTCGGCTGAATGTCTGCCGAACGCGCCCATCCTCCAGAAACCGCAGCTTCAAGAAACTCGCGACTCGATCCGGATCGCTCGGTTCCGTGCAATCCACCAGCGCAATCGCCGAGCGCACGAACAGGCACGCCGTCAAAGCCGACGCCAGCCTCGCTGCACGCGCGAGGGCAATTCCCGGCTCGTCACGCGGCCATGGTGAGAAGGAGTTCGTCGAGTCGCTCAAGCGTCGATGCGAGACCATCCTTCAGTCCCATGTCGATCACCTTCTGGACATCCTCGGCAGACTTGTACAAGACGATGGTCGTCACGAGCGTGCGAGTCTGGAGGTCGGTGAAACCAACGTCCCAACGAGCGCGCGGCAGGTCGGGATTCACCGCACCGGTCTCGTCACTGAACGCGTCGAGCGCCACGTAGCCGTCAATCGGATTGATCGTCTGGTAGTCCTGGCGACTCCAGAACGCCTGTCCGTCTGGCATGACCATCGCGTAGTGCCAATACCCACCTTCCTTGAACTCCATGTGCTTGGTCTTGGTGGTCAGTGGCTTGGGGGCGAACCACTGGTCGAGCAGTTCCTGCTTCGTGTAGCAGTCCCACACGAGTTGGCGCTTCGCCACGAACTCTCGCTTCACGGTGATGCTGTGCTTGGTCTTGTCCACGATGAAATCGAATCGAAGGTCAGGTCTCATGATCATTTCCACTCAGTTGTTCAAGTAGGTTGTCCAGGTTCTCGAATCTGCTTGCCCAGATCGCGCGCTGCTCGTCAAACCAGCGCTCGGCTGCTGCCAGCTTCCTTCTCTCGAGCACGCAGGTCCGAACTCGACCGCTCTTTCGGGTGCGGATCAGCCCTGTACTCTCGAGCACCCCCACGTGCTTCATGAAGGTGGGCAAACCGATGTCGAATGGCTCCGCCAGGTCGCTGACAGTCGCCGGCCCCGTGCCGAGTCGCTGCAGGACCGCTCGACGCGTGGGGTCGGCTAGCGCGTGAAAGACCGAATCCAGAGCTATTTGATTGTTTGCCATTTGGCGAAGTATAGATGGCTGTTCAATCATGAGCAAGGCAGAGCCTGCGCCTGTCCGGACCTCGCGATAGCCACGCGAGCRCAGTTCGCAACAGCCGACGGTGAAGCGACCACACGGCAGAGGCGAGCCGCAGCGCGCCGCGTTGATGCGCAGACAAGTGCGGCTGGAAATCCTGCATCGCATTTCCGCTCGCATGTTCGCGAGCTAGGCTGCTCCGGATCGCGCCCGCGCTTACCTTTGGCCACTGCAGCCACGCTGCCAGGATGCGAGGCGACAGGCTGAGATCGAAGGCAACGTTTCCCCCCTCCAGGCACCCAACGTCATCCCATGCGCATCCCCATTTCCCGACCGCAGCAGGTCCGCTCCAAGAGCGTAACCCCGCAAGCCGAAGGCACGACGGGCGGCCTGCCCTCCATCGTCAGCCGGGCCCAGGTGCGCGAAGGCGCGCCGATCGGCCCCGGCCACCTGCGCCGCGCCGCGCCATTGAAGGCGCTGGGACCGCGGCAAAATATTGCAGGCGTCCAGGCCCGCCTCGACCAACGTGGGCGGGAAGCCCGCTACCCCGACGTTCTCCACCGGGCCGAGATGCCGCCGGCGTCCAAGCTCGACGGCGTGGTGGACATGGCCAAGATGGCGAACTTCGTCTACTTCCGCGACCCGGAAAAGCTGCCAGGCGACTTCAAGCCGGCGGAGGACCTGATGTCCCTCCTCGCGACCGAGCTGAACTTGCCGACGGGCAACCAGTTGTCGCCTGACAAGAAGATGGCCGGCACCGTGGCCGATCCGAAGTCCGGCCTCGTGGCGAGCATCCTGGTGGACCACACGGCCAAGCGCGTCGTCCTCGCGTTCGGGGGCACGACGGCGGGCGAGGTGCCTGGCGGCGCCTCGCAACGCGTGGTAGGCGACGCCAGCATGGGCGGGCCCCAGTGGCTGGCCAACGGGGAAGCCGGCCTGGGCGTCGAGCCCGAGAGCTACAAGCAGGCCGCGACACTGGCTCAGGAGTTGCAATTGGCCATGACGAACGGCCACTCGGGCGCGAAATACCATGACTACGATCTCTCGCTCACGGGCCACTCCAAAGGAGGCGGGGAAGCGTCGTACGCGGCCATCATGATGGAAAAACCCGTCAAGGCCACCGTCTTCTCACCGGCTCCGCTCAGCGACGGGCTGTTGGACAAGGCCCGGGAAGAAAACGTCAAGCGCCTGCCGGACCTGGTGAAATCCTTTTCCGTCAAGGGCGATCCGGTGCCGGAACTGGGCGACCCGGAAAAGCTCTCCAACAAGGCCCTCAAGATGCTGGGCTTGCCGCACCCGCGCTCGGTGGGCACTGCTCACGTCTTCGAACCCGATCCCCACCTGGAGATCTCCGACCCCGTGGACCGTGTGTGGCCGATGTTCCTGCACGACCTGTTCCTGCCGCAGCTCGAAAGCCATCAGCGGCAAGGCCTCGTCCAGGAGCAGGCCGCCCAGGGCGCCGCCTGATCGAGCCAGCTCGGTCCACCGATCTGCGAGCAGCTCGTCACGCGAGGAGTGTCTCGACGCGAGGCCCGAATCGCGGTGATCAACACTATTGCCTGCCGCGCGCGGCTGGATCCACTCAGCAGTGGTACCCCGCGAGCGTCATCGGTACGTCGTCCGGCAGGCTGTCGAAGAACGCCGCCTCGTCGCCGGGTCCGGGTCCGGGTGCGTCGCTGTCGAACAGCCGATGGCGAGGCGCGTGCGGCCCGCGATCAAGTTCGATGGTTGCTGCGGCAGGGGTAGCAACACGCGAGGCTCGGCCCCGACCGTGCATTGCCTCGGCCGACTGCCGCCCTGAAACGATTCAGCATTCTGCGGACGGCAGGGCCTCCTCCATGGAGGGCAACTCTTCGGCCGCCTCGCCGGCGGTGGCAAATCGCGCCAAGCGCTCCAGCGCCGGTCGTGGTTGGTCAGGCAGGAGTAGCAAAACGCAAGGAGAGGTGGCCGGCACCACCCTCTTAGAGAAAATACCGTCGCGTGTACCGACACCGCTCGACCACCGTCTTCCTTGAGATTTGTGTCGTCGAGCGCAGTGATGCGGAGGGGGGCGAACCTGCCGAACATCGCAGTCTGCATCAACCGATCGGTCTCGTGCCGCGACAGGCTGGATAACCGCTGCAGCCCCAGAACTCACCGCCGGCATTCGCGCCACGCT
>NZ_JBFUFP010000544.1:0-3666 GCF_056403375.1 Rhizobacter sp. P2_H2 | reverse complement strand
TCGCTGCAGGGCACCGGCCAGACGCCGTGGGGCGCCATCAGCGCCGGCTCGGCCATCACGGTGCTGCCGCTGCTGATCCTGTTCGCCGCCTCTTCACGCCGCCTCATCGAGGGCCTGTCCGCAGGCGCCGTCAAGGGATGAGGGGCATCCCTGCGAAGCAACACTGACATGACTCATCTCACCCTCCAAGGCATCGAGAAGCACTACGGCCAGGGCCCTCGCGTGCTGCACGGCATCGACCTGCACGTCCACTCCGGCGAGTTCATGGTCTTCGTGGGGCCATCGGGCTGCGGCAAGACCACGCTGCTGCGCTCGATCGCCGGTCTCGAAGACGTGAGCGCCGGGAAGATCTTCATCGGCGACGAAGAGTCGCAGGACCTGCCACCGGTGGACCGCGGCGTCGCAATGGTGTTCCAGAACTATGCGCTGTACCCGCACATGACGGTGGCCGAGAACATCGGCTTCGCGCTCAAGTTCACGAACCTCGGCAAGGCCGAAGCGCAGCAGGCGGTGCTGCGCGCCGCCGAGATGCTGCAGATCGTGCCGCTGCTGGATCGCAAGCCGAAGGCGCTGTCCGGCGGCCAGCGCCAGCGCGTGGCCATCGGCCGGGCCATCGTGCGGCATCCGAAGGTCTTCCTGTTCGACGAGCCGCTGTCCAACCTCGACGCCTCGCTGCGCGTGCAGATGCGCATGGAGCTGGCCCGGCTGCATCGCGAACTCGGCACGACGATGATCTACGTGACGCACGACCAGGTCGAGGCGATGACGCTCGGAACGCGCATTGCCGTCTTCAATGCCGGCCGCATCGAGCAGGTCGGCACCCCGATGGAGCTGTACCACCACCCGCGCACGCGCTTCGTCGCCGGGTTCCTCGGTTCGCCGAAGATGTGCTTCCTGCCCGGCATCGCCAGCCAGCAGGGCAGCGGCCTGCGCCTCTCGCTGGGCGACGCCGGCAGCGTCTTCCTGCCGGACCAGGGCCTGCCCGGCACCGCACGAGAGCTAACGCTGGGCGTGCGTCCGGAGCACCTCGGTTTCGCGCCGCCGGGCGGCGGCCTGCAGGCCACGGTCGATCAGGTCGAGCACCTGGGCGATTGCGACATCGCTTACACGCGCCTGGCCGGCCTGGCCGAGCCCGCGGCCATCAAGCTCGCGAGCGGCAGCCGCCCGCTGAAGACCGGCGAGGTGGTCTGGCTCGAGCCCGAACCGGGCCGCTGCCACCTGTTCGATGCGGAAGGGCGCGTGGTCAACGCGCGCTGAGTCTTGGCCTCCACCGACGAGTTGCCCGATGAACACGAACCTCCTGCTCGCCGACGCTGCCGTGCCGCCCCGTTTTGCGCAGGGCCTTCTGCCCGCCGGCGCCGGGCCGCTGAAGGCGCTCGTGCGCCCGCGTGAGCAGCCCTCGCTGCGCAGCCACCACCTGCGGCGCATGGAGCAGGTGCTGGACCACGTCGAGACGCACTTGTCGAAGGACCTGAGCCTGGAGCGGCTGAGCGACTGCGCGGCGTTCTCGCCGTTTCACTTCCACCGGCTCTTCCTCGCGTGGAGCGGCGAGACGGCGAAGGAGTTCGTGCGCCGCCGCCGGCTCGAGACGGCGGCCGGCCGGCTGCGCCACTGCCCGAACGAGAAGGTCACGGCCGTCTCGCTCAACTGCGGCTTCGCCTCGCCGGAAGCCTTCGCCCGCGCCTTCCGCGAGCATTTCGGCATGACGCCGTCCCGATGGCGTGCGGGCGGGTGGATCGACTGGCGAACGCCGGCCGACGACAGCCGGTCCACGACGAGCTGCCGGGTCGAACTCAGGCACTTCGAGGCGAGGGAATGCCTCTACATGCGCGAGCGCGGCGACTACGGCCACAGCTCGGAGATCCTGCACGCGCGCTTCGTGCCMTGGGTCGACAGCATGGGCTTGTCGGACCGGCCGATGCTGTCCATCGGCCTCGACGACCCGGCCATCACGCTCGCGGCGCATTGCCGCATGGACGCCTGCGTCGAGCTGCCCGCCGGCTGGCAGGACCCCGGCCTGCGGGCCATGCGCAAGAGCCTGCCGGCGCACTGGGCCGCCTGCCTGCGCTACGAGGGCCCGTCGAGCGAGATCGGGCGTGGCTGGAACACCTTGCTCACCGAATGGCTGCCCACATCCCCGTTCGAGCTCGCGGAAGGGCATTTCATCCAGCGCTGCGAACCCGGCTCGCCGCCGCCCGGTTCGCCGTTCGTGCGCTGCGAGCTGTGCATGCCGGTCAGCGCGACATGAGGTGCGCTGCGTGCTACCTGGCGGCGCTTGCCGCGGCGTGGCTGTCGGTGCCGGCCTGGGGCGCTGACGTACCGTCGGCGGGACCGTCGGTGGTGTGGGCCGATTTCCGGACCGCCCCGGCCGGCCGCGCGCGCCCGCCGGTGAGCCTGCTGCAGATCTCCGAGAAGCCCGGCGATGTCGCGGCCGACCCGCTCGGCGCCTACGACGGCGGGGTGCGGGTGTCCGGCCGCCTGAGCCGTGCGCAGGGCAGCGCGTGGAGCACGCTGGGGGTGGACGTGGGGGCGGGCCGCGGCGGGGCGGCGGTCGACCTCTCGGCGTTCCGCAACCTGCGCATCCGGCTCGTGTCGCCGACCGAACAGGTGCTTCGCATCCGCATCAAGGGCACCGACACGAGGCTGCAGAACACCGGCTGCTACCCGGTGCTGCTGCAGCGGGTGCGGGGCACGATGGACATCGACATCCCGCTGGCGGTCTTCGAGCCCGAGCCCTATTGCGCCGGCAACGGCGCGAGCATCGCGCAGACCCTGCCGGCCGTCGCGAGCGTGGAGGTCACGGCCAACGAACCGTCGGACGAGCCGGTGCGCTTCGAGGTCGGGCGCATCGAGTTCCTGAATGCCGGCAGCGACATGGTGGCCGCGGCGCCGGCGGCGGTGGCCCTGCCCCGCGAGACGCGGGATGCCGCATGGCGGCTCGCCTGGGCCGACGAGTTCGATGCGGCGGCGACGGTGCGGGTCGACGAGAAACGCTGGCGCGTGCACAAGGCCCCCGGCGGCGCGGGCCCGCAGCTCGACGGCAACGGCCGCCTGCTGCTGCCGCCTGCGAGCAGCCTGCGCGTGCGGCCGGCGGGTGCGATGGTCTACGGCCGCATCGAGCTGCGCGTGAAGTTGCCGGCCGGTGCCGCGCGCCTCTCGTTGCAAGGCGCACCGCTGACATCGCTCGACTGGCTGGAAGCCGGCGAGATCGCGTTGATCGAGAAGGACGGGACCGACCTCAACCTCGGCCTGTATGCGCCGGGCATCGGCGACGAGCCGGCCTTCCATGCGCCGGTGGAACTGGCGCCTTCGAGCGACGGCTTCCACCGCTTCTCGCTCGAATGGGATCCGGTGAAGATCCGATGGGCCGTCGACGACGTGGCGGTGAAGGCGGTGCTGCGCACCGACCTGCCCACCGGTGCGCGCGAGGTCTTCGAGCAGTGGCCGTTCCTGCTGAACCTGGAAGCCGGAGCGGGCACCGAGCCGATGCTCGTCGACCATGTCCGCATCTACMAGAAGGACGAGCTGGCCGCCTTGTCGCGCGAACGGCTCGCGACCTGGAAGACGGCGTACGACTCGGTGAACGTCGCGGCGCCGGTCGCCCGTCCCGTGGCGAGGCCGACGCCGCCGCGCAAGGCGGCCGAGCCCGCCGCGCCGGCCGCGCGC
>NZ_JBFUFP010000543.1:0-3671 GCF_056403375.1 Rhizobacter sp. P2_H2 | reverse complement strand
GAACATCAAGAGCCGGAGTTCATCGCGAACAGATGGGCTCAAATTCTCTGGGGACAGCCTTGTGCAGCGCTTGATTTTCCACCCGAGCCCGGCGAGCGACGCCATCACCTTGAAAGACTCCGTAGTTTTGAGAAAGTCGTGCGCTTCGAGGCGACAGGTTTGAGGGCAATGCGTCTCGAAGGAGAATAAATCGGCTCCCGGAAAACTCTCGATCTTGTTTTCATCAATTTTTTCAAGAAGTTCCTCGGCGAGGTGCAGGTACCAAACAGCCTTTCGAGTTATTCCGGAGTTGATGCAATGGTTGAGCAAGCATGCGAGAGCGGTTAGCTGTTCAGTTGCGCCTTCAATTCCAAGGCGAATCAGGCCAATGGCGTGATATGCCATACTATCTGCAGGGAACTCGTATGCGTCCAGACACCTGATCAAAGGATCTGCGTTGCCCGACAATAGGTGATGGAGCGCAGTTGAAAAATCTTCCTTGTGCCCGATTTTTCCATCGACATGCTTTGAAAATTTTCGACAGAAATAGCTGTTGAGATCAAATTTATCGGTGGTAAGGCGTTCTGAACCATCGGTGAATATGGGCGGAGCCAGTTGACTGGAGAAAAGGGGTAAATCCGTTGGCGCATCATAGTATCTGTATGGCTCATTGTCTTGGCGATCCGGAAGGTTGGCTGCCTCGCCATCTGAAAACCTTTCCGACTCGCTCATTTGATCAATCCTGTTCACCAGACTCAGCGCGCTGAACGTGTCGCGGCATTCTTTTTTATAGACAAAGAATGCTGAGAATTCACTGTGATGACCTGTGGATTCACTCCAACCCGAGAAGTTGTCGACGAATTTCCCCCATTCCTCTGGAAGTCCTGCAAGAACCTGCGGAATAGGGGTCTCCTTCCAGGCGTCTGCGATCACGATATCTTCGACGCATCCGCGTTGCATAGCTTCGAGTGGAGCGAGAATATTGAAGACGTGCGAGTCATCGTACGCGATATGACCGTGCAGAATGATGACGTCGGCCGGGATCTTTCCTTCCTCAAGCAAAGCGGCCAACTTCAGAAAAACAAGACGATTCAGCTCCCCGCAATTTCCAAAGCCAAATTTTGCATTTATCGGACAGACCTGGTTGAGGATGGTCAAATCTCGTTTGTTCGTATACGACTCAAAGATTGCCCTCACTTCTCGGGTGCTTGCGGCCAGAATCCGTTCGCCCAACTGATGGTCGGGCATTGATCTTCTGCCGCGCAAGTTTGCGATTCCGCGATAGAGCACCTTTTCTGCCCAATCGTTTGCCACAATGACCGCCTTGAGTATGGAAAGTGTTGCAGGTGCGACTCTTGTTTCTGTGGGTGCAACGCAGGGGGGGCGATGGCTTGCCCGGGCGAAGTGGGAAGAGGCAGCCGTCAGTGACAATGATCGTAAAGGTGGCTTGTCGGTCTGATGGAGCGTGACAGGTGTTGCGTGTCTGAAGCCTCTACGGCGGTCGGTCGTACGCACTTGCATGCCGTGTCCCTGCGACAGCGCCAGGGCTCGCCATTCGTTCCAGAGATCAGCAGGAAGTTTGTCGAGAATCGATGTGGGCAGCGCGCGCAGGTCCAGTACTCCGTCATGAAGCGCAGATTCAAGAACACTCCGACACAGCGTGTTGACGGCAAGGCCGTCGACCAAGGATTTGATTCTTTCCTCGTGCCTCTGCCGGAATGAGTGTCGCGATCCCTCTACTTGCGCTGCCGAGCGGCATTGATGAATGCGGTCGGCAATATCGGTTTCCAGCGGATTTGCATTCGAATTGGTGGGCTCTCGAGTCGAATGAAGTGGGGACAGTCCAGCAGTTTGAGTGCAGGGAGTCAGCATGGCGCGTCTCGTAAACATCGGTGCACATAGGTGACGCATCCGCTGCGAGCGTTCCAATGACACGTGTGTCAGGAACGCCAGTCACACTCAACTCGACCGCGTGGACGTTTCAACTCTGCGCTACCCCCGGCAACCGAAACACCGCCACCGCCTCCACCAGCCTTTGCGCCTGCAGCTTGAGGCTCTCCGCCGCCGCCGCGCTTTCCTCCACCAGCGCGGCGTTCTGCTGCGTTGCCTGATCCATCTGCGCGATCGCGGTGCCGACCTGCGAGACGCCGGTGCTTTGCTCGCTGGTCGCCACGCTGATCTCGCTGACCAGGTCCGTCACGCGGCGGATGGCCGCCACCACCTCGTCCATCGTCGAGCCGGCCTGGTCGGCCAGCGTGCTGCCCTGGGCCACGCGCTCGACGCTGGTGCCGATCAGCGCGGTGATCTCCTTCGCGGCTGCCGCGCTGCGCTGCGCGAGCGCACGCACCTCGCCGGCCACGACCGCGAAGCCGCGGCCCTGCTCGCCGGCGCGTGCCGCCTCCACTGCGGCATTCAAGGCCAGGATGTTGGTCTGGAACGCGATGCCATCGATCACGCCGACGATCTCGGCGATCTGGTTCGAGCTGTCGTGGATGCCTTTCATCGTCTGCACGACGTTGGTCACCACCTCGCCGCCGCGCTGCGCCACGCCGCTCGCACCCGACGCCAGCTGGCTGGCCTGCGCCGCGTTGTCGGCGTTCTGCCGCACCGCCGCGCCCAGCTCGTCCATCGACGACGCGGTCTGCTGCAGCGCCGCGGCCTGCCGCTCGGTGCGCAGGCTCAGGTCGTTGTTGCCTTGCGCGATCTCGGTGCTGGCGGTCGCAACGCCCTCGGCATTTGCGCGCACGCCGCGCACCAGCCGGGTCAGCTGTTGCTGCATCTCGGCCAGGGCCGTCAGCAGCATCGCGGTCTCGTCGCGGCCGCGCGGACGCACGGCCACCGTCAGGTCGCCGCCGGCCACCGCCTGGGCCACCTCCACCGCCTGGTTCAGCGGGCGCACGATCATCCGGCTCACGCCGATGCCGACGATCACGCCCAGCAGCGTCACGCCGAACATCACCGCCAGGCTCAGCCGGATCGCCCGCCGGCCGTCGGCCGCCGCGCGCGCTGCGATGTCGGCGCTCTCCGCAGCAATGCGCTGCGCCGCGTCGCCGAGCAGCTTCACCGGTTCGCGGTCCATGCCCTTGACACCGTTGTCGCCGGCCGCCGGGTCGAAGCCCGCCGCGGTGAAGGCGGCGTAACCCTGCCGGTAGCCTTCGCCCATGCGGGCATGCGCCTGCAGGAAGCGCTCGACCAGCGTGCGGGTCTCGCCGTCCGGCAAGGTGTCGCGCAGCCGCGCCGCGCCATCGGCCACCGACTTCTCTTCCTTCTGGAACGCGCCCCAGTAGCGCTCGAGTTGCTGCGGATCCTTGCCGCGCAGCAGCGTGTTCTTCCACTCCTGCACTTGGGTCTTGAACGAGTTCTCCAAGGCCGCCGCCGCGCGCTCGTGCGCCACGTAGGTCTGCATGACGGTGTCGTAGGCGGCGAGGGAGCGGTCGAGCTGGCGGATGCCGAACAGCGCCGCGAGCAGCAGCAGGGCGAGCGTGAATCCGAAGGCCAGGGGGAGTTTCAGATTCAGCTTCATGGCGCGGGCTCCGTGCTGCTGGGGCCTGCCAAGCATAGACCCGCGGACTGCCCCGCAGGGGATTTAAATCAGCGGCCCGTGGCGCTGCGCGTCCTCGACCAGCAGCCGCTGCTGCTCCGCGCTGAGAGCCGCCGCGGCGACCGTGGTTGACGGCGGTGCAGCGTCATGC
>NZ_JBFUFP010000542.1:0-3675 GCF_056403375.1 Rhizobacter sp. P2_H2 | reverse complement strand
GATGTGGGCCTTCGATGCGATGCGCACCTTGTCGGTGATGTCCTCGGCCAGCAGGCGCAGGCCGTCGGCGACGCCGATCTTCGGCTTCGCGACGAAATCGATCGCGCCGAGTTCGAGCGCGCGCAGCGTCACGTCGGCGCCGCGCTCGGTCAGCGTGGACACCATCACCACCGGCATCGGGCGCAGCCGCATCAGCTTGCTGAGGAAGTCGATGCCGTCCATGCGCGGCATCTCGACGTCGAGCGTGATCACGTCCGGGTTCAGGTTGCGGATCATCTCGCGCGCCACCAGCGGGTCGCTGGCCGCGCCGACGCACTCCATGTCGGGCTGCCGGTTGATGATCTCGGTGAGCAGGCTGCGCACCAATGCCGAATCGTCCACCACCACCACGCGTGTCTTTGCCATGTTCGTGCCTTGCAGGGTTGTCTCGCTGTCGCTGTCGTTTGTCTTGCGTTGTTGTCGGGCGGTCAGAACAGGTCCACCGAGCCGCCGCCGGTCGCGGCGGGCACGGCCTTCTGCGCGGCGATGCGGTCCTGCTGCACCAGCGCATCGGTGTGGGCCGGCGCCAGGCGCTTGACCATCGCCTTGCCGCTGCCAGGCAGGAAGCAGACCTTGCGCGGGTAGATGTCGAGCACGTCCTTCGACACGATCGGGATGCGCTCGGTCTTCAGGTAGTCGATCACGAAGCTGGTGTTGCGCTCGCCGACGTTCATCGTGTTCATGCCGCTGATGACCTGGCCGCCGCCGAACACCTTGGCTTCCATCGTCATGCGGTTCGCGCCGCGCTTCATCATCTCGTTGATCAGCAGTTCCATCGCGTACGAGCCGTAGCGGCCCGAATCGCCGGCACCGTCGGGCAGCATGAAGTGGTTCATGCCGCCGACCTTCGCGTTGCGGTCCCACAGGCAGGCGGCGATGCACGAGCCGAGCGTGGTCATGATCAGCATGTCCTCGTCGTGCACGAAGTACTCGCCGGGCAGGATCTTGACGGCGTCGTTCCTGAAGTGCGCGTCGTAGAAGAAGAACGAGGCCTCCCCCGGCTTGCGCGGCGCGCCCTTCAGGCGCTCGAGCCGGGAGCCGGCCGCGGGGGTGTTGGAGCTGATCAAGGCCATGGTCTTTCCATATCGGCGGGCTGCGGGGGGTGCTTGAGCAGGCTCAGACCCGTTCGTAGACCGTCTTGCCGCGCAGGCGGAAGATGTCCTTGGAATCCGTGAAATTCTCCGAATGCCCGACGAACAGCAGGCTGCCGGGCTTCATCACGCCGTGGATGCGTTCCAGCACCTTGCGCTGTGTCGGCGCATCGAAATAGATCATCACGTTGCGGCAGAACACGATGTCGAACGGCTCGCCGAGCGACCAGCGCGCGTCCATCAGGTTGTGCACGCGGAACTCGATCATGCGCGCCAGCTCGGGCTTCACGCGGATGAATCCGCTGTTGTCGCCCTTGCCGCGCAGGAAGTGGGCGCGATGGTGGTTGGCGGTCAGCCCGCGCGCATCGGCCGGGTAGACGCCGCGGCCGGCGGTGGCGAGCACGTTGGTGTCGATGTCGCTCGCGATGATGCGCACCGCGCTGTGGCCGAGCGCCTCGGCGCAGGTCATCGCGATCGAATACGGTTCCTCGCCGGTCGAGGCGGCGTTGCACCAGACGCGCAGCGATTGGCCGGCGCGCGCCTTCAGGTCGGAGGCGAGCGCATGGAAATGGTGTTCCTCGCGGAAGAACGAGGTCAGGTTGGTCGTCAGGCAGTTCACGAACTCCTGCCATTCGCGGTCGGCCTGCGGGCCGCTGGCGCCTTCGAGCCACTGCAGGTAGCTTGCGAAGCTGCGCTGGCCGGTCTCGCGCAGGCGGCGCGACAACCGGCTGTAGACCATCGCCTGCTTGCCCGCATGCAGGCTGATGCCGGCGCGCTGGTAGATCAGCTGGCGCACGCGTTCGAAATCGGCAGTGCCGAAGCTGAACTCCTGGTCGGATGCGTTGCGCAACGCGGCGAGTTCGGCAGGGGACGCAGCACTCATGAAGTCTCCAGAGATCGTTCGGATGTTGTTCGAGACGGGACCAGCGGACTCCGATGCGGCCACCTTCCACGGCTTATCGGTTGCCAGTCTGGGGACCTTGAGAGGCCCCCAAGGGTTGAGATGGGTGCCAATCACCGCGTATTTCAGGAGTGGGCGTGAATATGTCCGCTGCTAGACTGAATCCATACAGCCCCGGGCTCGACGTGTCCACATCTCCAGCAGTACCCGCAACGCCTGACCCGACTCCCGCACCCCAACTGCGGCTGGCCGCAGCGTTGCAGTTGCTGGGCCAGTCGGGGCACTCGTTGCCGGATTTCGCGCAGGTGGGCCAGACGGTGTGGCTGCAGTCGGTGATCGACGCGCTGTGCGACCTGTCCAGCCGCGACGCGCTGACCGGCCTGTCGAACCGCCGCCAGTTCGAGCTCGCGCTCGCCCGCGAGATCGACCGCGTGGCGCGCGCCGGCGAGCCGGCCCTGGTGCTGATGGTCGACATCGACCGTTTCAAGATGGTCAACGACACGCACGGCCACGCGGCCGGCGACCTGGTGCTGAAGGCCGTGGCCGCCTCGCTGATGAGCTGCGTGCGGCCGATGGACACCGTGGCCCGCTTCGGCGGCGAAGAATTCGCGATCATCCTGCCCAACTGCCCGCCGGCGTTCGGCCAGATGGTGGCCGAGCGCATCCGAAGCAAGGTCGAGGGCACGCCGGTCACGGTGGCGCGGCGGCAATCGCTGTCGGTCACGATCAGCCTCGGCGGGGCGTTCGCGCCGCAGTGGGTGCGCTCGTCGGCCACGTTGTGGATCGAACGCGCCGACCAGCAGCTCTACCGCGCCAAGCGCGAGGGCCGCAACCGCGCCTGTCTCGAGCAGCCGCCGGTGTCGCTCGTCAGCGCCGAGGAGAAGGGCATGCTGTTCGGTACGTCGCAGTTCCAGGACATTGAATGAATGTTGAGCAAGCGATGAGCACCCCAGAAACCGCCGCTGCTGCCGCGCCGCCTCCCCACACGGGGCACCGTGCGCGCACGCTGGCCGTGACCAGCGGCAAGGGTGGCGTGGGCAAGACCTTCGTGTCGGCGAACCTCGCGGCGGCCCTGGCGCGCCGCGGCGAGCGGGTGCTGGTGCTCGACGCCGACCTCGGCCTCGCCAACCTCGACGTGGTGCTGAACCTGTTCCCGAAGATCACGCTGCACGACGTGTTCACCGGCAAGGCGAAGCTGGAAGACGCGATCCTGCCGGCACCGGGTGGCTTCTCGGTGCTGCTGGCCGGCTCCGGCCTGGTCGAGTATTCGCGGCTGACCGCCGAGGTGCGCGAGCAACTGCTGAAGATCATCGAGACCGTGGCGCCGCGCTACGACCGCATCCTGCTCGACACCGGCGCCGGCATCTCCGACGTGGTGCTCTACGCCGTCTCGCTGGCCGACGACGTGCTGGTCGTCGCGACGCCCGAACCCACCTCGCTGACCGATGCCTACGCGACCATCAAGGTGCTCGCGACGCAGCAGCAGCGCACGAAGATCTCGCTGGTGGTGAACCAGGTCAACCGCGCCGGCGAAGGCCGCGTGATCCGCGGGCAGCTGCAGCAGGTGGTCGACAAGTTCGTCGCGCCGCAGCTGGCCGGGCCCGATCCGTCGCTGAAGCTCGAGCTGCTGGGCGAGGTGCCGAT
>NZ_JBFUFP010000541.1:0-3677 GCF_056403375.1 Rhizobacter sp. P2_H2 | reverse complement strand
GATCGGGATCGGCCCGCAGGCGGCGCAGCACCTCGGTGCCGTCGATGTCGGGCAGCTGCATGTCGACCAGCACCACGTCGGGCCGCGCATGCTGTGCGAGCCGCACGCCCGACACGCCGTCGACGGCGATGGCGAGCTCCACGTGCGCATGGTTGGCGAGCAGCTCCTGCACCAGCAGCACGTTGACCGGGTTGTCCTCGATGTAGAGCAGGCGCAGCGGCGCGGCCGCTGTCGTGGCGACCGGGGCGGCCTGCACCGATGAGGGAACGGCCTGCTGCGCAGGTTCCGCGGCGGCACCGGCGGCGGCCCGCAGCACGATGCGGAACGCGCTGCCTCGGCCCGGCTCGCTCTCGACGCTGATCTCGCCGCGCATCAGCTTGACCAGGTGGTGCACGATGGCCAGCCCGATGCCGGTGCCCTGGATCGCTTCGCGCTCCGCGCCGAGTCGGTTGAACGGCTCGAACAGGTGGCGCCGCTGCGCGGCCGACATGCCCCGGCCATCGTCGCGCACCGTGATCGCCCAGGCCGGAACGCCCTGCCAGGCCCCGCGCTCGACCGCCAGCCACACGTGGCCGCCGGCGCGGTTGTACTTGATGGCATTGCTCATCAGGTTGGCGATCACCTGGCGCACGCGCCGCGGGTCGCCCAGCACCTGGGCCGCCGTCGCCTCGGCCTGCACGCTGACACCGGCCTCGTCGGCCTGCAGCCGGGTCCACTGCAGCACGTCGTGCAGCGCGGCCTGCAGCGGCACCGCCTCGTGGGCAAGCGGCATGCCGCTCGACTCGATCGACGCGAGGTCGAGCACGTCGTCGATCAGCGCCAGCAGGTGCTGGCCGGCCGAGCGGATGCGCTCCACCCGCTCGGCCTGCGGCGGGCTCAAGCGATCGCCGGCGTCGGCCGACAGCAACTGCGCGAAGCCGAGCACCGCGTTGAGCGGCGTGCGCAGCTCATGGCTCATGCGGGCCAGGAACTCGCTCTTCGCGCGGCTGGCCTGCTCGGCGGCCGCCTTGTCGCGCAGCGCCTGCTCGGCGCGCTTGCGCTCGGTGATGTCCCAGTTCACGCCGAGGAAGCGTTCCGGCCGGCCCTGCGCGTCGTGCTGCACATGGCCGCGCGTGGCCAGCCAGCGCACCGAGCCGTCGGGCCAGACCACGCGGAACTCATGCTCGAGCTCGCCGCCCTCGCGCACCGCCTCGTCCATCTTGCGCTGCAGCTCGGCCACGTCGTCCGGGTGGCGCGAGCCGTCGCGCAGGTCGTTCGCGCCGAGCGGCCCGTCGGGGCGGTGGCCGCGCAGCCGGAACATCTGCGCATCCCATTGCGAGGCGTGCGTTCGCAGGTCGCGCTCCCAGGTGCCGATGCCGGCCGATTCGGCGGCGAGCATCGTGCGCTCCTGCACGCGCCGCAGCTGCGCGCGGGTGCTGTGCAGCTCGGTGATGTCGATGTTGACGCCGAAGGCCATCAGCCGGCCGTTGACGCGCTCGCGCCGCGACCAGGCGGACACCCAGCGCACCTCGCCGTCGTCCGCCCGGCGGATGCGGAACTCCGACTGCAGCCCCTGCTGCGTGCCGCGGTCGGCGATCTCGCCGTGCGACTGCATCGCCGTGCGGTCGTCCGGGTGCACCAGCTCCTGCAGCCAGCGCTCCTCGCTGGGCACGCCGTCCTGCGGGCGCAGCCCGTAGATGCGGAACATCTGCTCGTTCCACTCGCCCTGGCGGGCCTCGATGTCGACCGTCCAGATGCCGACACCCGCGGCGTTGGTGACCATGTCGATGCGGCGCGCGAAGGCCTGCGCCTGCTCGCGCTCGGCGATCTGCGCGCTGCGGTCGAGCGAGACGCCGGACAGCGCGATCGCGCGCCCCTGCTCGTCGCGCTCGGCGACGCGGCGCGTCAGCAGGTGCCGGTAGCTGCCGTCCTCGTTGCGGTAGCGCGCCTCGACGTCGACGACGCGGTGCGTCGCGATGGCCTCATCGGCCGCACGCAGCACCGCGGCGCGGTCGTCGGGATGGATGGTCGAGCGCATGTACTCCAGCGTCAGGCCGTCGGGCGGACGCGGGATGCCCATCACCTGGTAGCCCCAGTCGTTGAAGTAGATGCGCTGCGTCGCCAGGTCGATGCGCCACACCGACACCGAAGCCAGCGTGACCGCGCGGTGCAGCTTGGCCGTCAGCGCCTCGATCTCGCGCAGGCGCGAGGTGCCTTCGGTGTCGTCGAGCAGGATGCCGGTCATGCGCACCGGCCGGCCCTGCGGGCCGGGATGCACTTCGCAGAGCGAGTGGAACTCCTTGACCTGGCCGTCCGGCAGCACGAGGCGGAACCAGGTCTCGTAGCGGCCCGGCGCTTCGCCGAAGCGCCGGTGCTCGAGGCGGAAGCGGTCGCGGTCGTCCGGGTGGACGCGCTCGCTCGCCTGGTCGAAGTTCGGCACGCCACCGGCCGGGTCGAAGCCGCACAAGCGGAACATGTGGGCGTCCCAGCGACCCTCGCCGGTGCGCAGGTCGCGCTCCCAGGCGCCGGTGCGGCCGAATTGCTCGATCAGCGCGAGCCGCGCCGCATCGGCCGAGGGCAGCACCAGCCAGGCGAGCCAGCCGCTGTCGAGCCAGACGGAGGTCCAGTCGATCTCGAGCGACGAGCCGGGGAACGCGATGCGCCCGCGACTGCTGGGCTCGGGGTGGCGCAGCGTGGCGACGAGTTCGCGAGCCAGCGCCTGCCAGCCCGCATCGGCGATGCCGTGGTCGGACGCCCACCGCGCCGCGGCGGGGTTCACCTTCCACCGACCGTCTGCCCACAGCCGCAATGCCGGCGCAGGCGACGAAAGCCACAGGGTGTCCATGCGCGGGCAAGTGTACTGACTGCCCGGCGCCCGGCCCGCTGCGCTACTCGGAGCGCACCTTCGATGCGAAGGTCTTGCGGAACTTCTCGACCTTCGGCGCGACGACGAACGCGCAGTAGCCCTGCCCCGGGTGCTGCGCGAAGTAGTGCTGGTGGTAGTCCTCCGCACGCGAGTAGTCGGCCAGCGGCAGCACCTCGGTGACGATCGGGCTCTTGTAAGTACCGCTCGCCGCCATCTCGGCGATCACCTCGCGGGCCACGCGCTCATGCTCCGGCGACTCGACGTAGATGCCCGAGCGGTACTGCGTGCCGACGTCGTTGCCCTGGCGGTTCAGCGTCGTCGGGTCGTGCACGACGAAGAAGATCTCCAGCACCTCGCGCAGCGTGATCTGCGCCGGGTCGAAGCTGACCCGCACCACCTCCACCGCACCGGTGTCGCCGCTGCACACCTGCTCGTAGCTCGGGTTGCGCACCCGGCCGTTGCTGTAGCCGGACTCGACGCCGGTGACGCCCAGCACGCGCTCGTATACCGCCTCGACGCACCAGAAGCAGCCGCCGCCCAGCGTGATGGTTTGGATGGAAGTCGTGTTCATGAGATCTCCTTGGACAGCCCAGATGACTGCGAGCGCGCAGTTTGCAAGGCTGTCGACTCGGTCGCGCCACGGCGTGCTTCCTGACAACGGCGCCTGACAACGGTGCCAGGGCGGGCCGGGAAGTGTGAACGATTCACACCTGTGAGCGCTGACTCATCGGCACAATCCAGCCGCCATGCCGGCGCCTCCTGCCGGCCGTTGTCCACCTTTCCCCCCCGGAACCAGCGCATGAACAGCCTGCTGACCCTGCTCGGCATCTGT
>NZ_JBFUFP010000540.1:0-3678 GCF_056403375.1 Rhizobacter sp. P2_H2 | reverse complement strand
GCTCTGTGCGCTTCGTGTTCCTCCGAAGATCGACATGGGGCCGATGGCCACAGAACGCGGTATCTCGCTTGGGCAACGACGCAGTGACATCGAGCGCGTTCTGGGCCCTCCGCATCGAACGGATCAAGTCGAGGGCGGATCGGATATCAACCATTCCCCCCGGCTCGGCCGAACGAGGCTCGTCTACGAGATCGAGAACGACACGCTGTTCAACTTCTTCTGCTTGGGCGACACAGGCAGTCTCAGCAGCATCCTCCTGGCCGACACCCCGTGACGTGCCATCGACGGAGTCATCCCCCGATGGCACCCGCTAACGCTCAGTTCTTGCGAATGAACGCCAGCAGATCCTGGTTCAACCGCTCCTTGTGCGTGTCGGTCAGCCCGTGCGGCGCGCCCGCATAGACGATCAGCTGCGCCCCCTTGACCAGCTTCGCCGACGCCCGGCCCGAGATGTCGATCGGCACGATCTGGTCGTCGTCGCCGTGGATCACCAGCGTCGGCACGTCGAACTTCTTCAGGTCCTCGGTGAAGTCGGTCTCCGAGAAGGCCTTGATCGAGTCCAGCGTGTTCTTGTGGCCGCCCGTCATGCCCTGCAGCCACCAGTTGTCGATCAGGCCTTGCGAGACCTTCGCGCCGGGGCGGTTGAAGCCGTAGAACGGGCCGCTCGCGACGTCCTTGTAGAGCTGCGAGCGGTTCTCGATCTGCGCCTTGCGCAGGCCGTCGAACACCTCGATCGGCACGCCGTTCGGGTTGACCTTGCCCTTGACCATCTGCGGCGGCACGGCCGAGACCAGCACCGCCTTCGCCACCTTGCCGGTGCCATGCCGGCCGATGTAGCGCGCCACCTCGCCGCCGCCGGTCGAGAAGCCCACCAGCACCGCCTTCCTGCCCTTCAGGTCGACGGCCTCGATCACCGCGGCCAGGTCGTCGGCGTAGTGGTCCATGTCGTTGCCGTCCCAGGGCTGGCTCGATCGGCCGTGGCCGCGGCGGTCATGGGCGATCACGCGGTAACCCTGGTCGGCCAGGAACAGCATCTGCGATTCCCAGCTGTCCGAATCGAGCGGCCAGCCGTGGCTGAAGATCACCGGCTGGCCATCGCGCGGGCCCCAGTCCTTGTAGTACAGCTGCACGCCGTCCTTCGTGGTGATGTAGCTGCCCGCAGGCTGGGCGGCAACTGCCGCCGGCTTGGCGGCAGCCGGTGCCTTCTGCGCGGCGTTCGCGGCGCCGGCAAAAGCGGCGACGGCCGAGAGAGCGATCAGGGATTTGGTGAATGCATTCATGTGAGGCTCCTGGATGAAGAAAGGATGTATTGCGCTTACGAAAAGATCGTGTACGAAGTAAAAATCAGGTCTTGGTGTCGTGCGTCATGGCATCGGTCGTCGAGGGTGAAGGAAGGAGGAGGGGAGAAGCAGAGCGCCGCGTCAGGCCGCTGCGTGCCCGAACATGCGGCCGCGCAACGCCAGCAGGCGGTCGCGCAGGTCGAGGATCTCGGCCACCGGCATGTCGGCGGCGGTGGCGATGCACTGCGGCAGGTGCGCCGAACGGGCCTTGAGGGCGCGGCCGGCGTCGGTCAGCGTGACCAGCACTTGGCGTTCGTCGACGGCCGAGCGGGTGCGGTCGATCAGGCCGGACGATTGCAGGCGCTTCAGCAGCGGCGTCAGCGTCGGCGAATCCAGGAACACCCGCTCGCTGATCTCGCCGACGGTCAGGTCGTCGCGCTCCCACAGCACCATCATCACCAGGTACTGCGGGTAGGTCAGGCCCAGGTCCTTCAGCAGGTCGCGGTAGACCTTGTTGAAGCCCAGCATCGTCGAGTACAGCGCGAAGCACAGCTGTTGGTCGAGTTGCTGGGGGAAGGGGGTGTTGCGTGCCATGGGGCGAATAATACATAGCGTGCAATCTATTTGCAAGCAACTTATCAACTCCAGCGATCGGACCCGTGCCCACAATGCCCGCATGAACCACCGATTCGTCGAAGCCTTCTACTGGGTCGTCACGCTGAAGAGCGTGTCGCGCGCCGCCGAGAAGCTGTTCATCACGCAGTCGGCGATGTCCAGCCGCATCGCCGCGCTCGAAGAAGAACTGGGCGTGCTGCTGCTCGACCGGCGCGACAAGCAGTTCCGCCTGACGGTGGGCGGCCTGCGCTTCTTCACGCACGCGCAGCGGCTGCTCGCGCTGCACCGCGAGATCAAGGCCGAGATGGGCGCCGGGGCCGGTGGCGCGCAGCGCACCGTCTCGCTGCGCATCGGCGTGATCGAGTCGGTGCTGCACTCCTGGCTGATCGACTGGGTGCATCACATGCGCAGCACGAATCCCGATTTCGCGCTCGAGCTGACGGTCGAAACCACGCCGGTGCTGGTCGACCAGGTGCAGCGCGGCGCGCTCGACCTGGCCTTCGCTGCGCTGCCGACCTCGGGCGAGAACCTGCGCAGCCGCGCACTGCCGCCGATGGAGATGGTGTTCGTCGGCCACAAGGACCTGCACCGAAAGCGCCGCTACACGCTCGCCGACCTGGCGCAGCTGGAGCTGCTGACCTTCCAGCGCGGCTCGCAGCCGCACGTCGCGCTGCTCGACCTGTTCCGCGAGGCGGGGCTGGAGCCGCGGCGGGTCCATGCGATCTCGTCGATCTCGGCGATGGTGCAGCTGGTGGAGGGCGGCATCGGCGTCGCGACGCTGCCGCTGGCCGCCGTGTTGCGGCTCGCCGAGCGCCTGCCGATCAAGCCGCTGGCCTGCGAGGTGCCGCTGTTCCCCTTGCCGGTGCATGCGAGCTGGCGCGACGACCCGACCTCGTCGGTGGCGATCGACGTGCTCGACGCCGTGTTCGACTACATCGGCGTGCCGAAGACCGGTGCGAAGACACCGAAGAAGCGCACCAAGAATGGGTGAAAACCCCAACTTGGATCATCGAAAAAATCGATGAGCTGAGCGAAAAATTTCTTGTTTGCGGCAGCGTGCCCGAGGCCAACACAATCCGCTCCATCCGCAAACCCATCTGCCGCCAGGGTCTTGTCATGAAGCCTGAACAAACGTCTTCCAGCGCATCGCGAGCCCGTGCCGAGATCCGCGCCGGCCGCCATGCCAGCCACACCAGCGGCCTGGCCGACGACCACGTGCAGGGCAACCTGGTGATCCTGCCGCAGGCGCTCGCGAACGACTTCCTGCGTTTCTGCCAGCGCAACCCGAAGCCGTGCCCGGTGCTGGCCGTCTCCGAGCCGGGCGACCCGATGCTTCCGACGCTCGGCCACGACATCGACATCCGCAGCGACGTGCCGCGCTACCGCGTGTGGCGCCGCGGCGAGCTGGTCGACGAGGTCACCGACATCGGCACGCTGTGGCGCGACGACCTGGTGAGCTTCGTGATCGGCTGTTCGTTCTCGTTCGAGCAGGCGCTGCTGGATGCCGGCGTGCCGCTGCGCCACGTCGCGCAGAACCGCAACGTCGCGATGTACCGCACCAGCATCGCCACCGTGCCGGCCGGGCCGTTCCACGGGCCGATGGTGGTCTCGATGCGCCCGCTGAAGGCTGCTGACGCCATCCGTGCGGTGCAGGTCACGTCGCGCTTCCCGTCGGTGCACGGTGCGCCGGTGCACCTGGGCGACCCGGCGCTGATCGGCATCGCCGACATCGCCCGCCCCGACTACGGCGATGCCGTCGATGTGATGCCCGACGAGCTGCCGG
>NZ_JBFUFP010000539.1:0-3680 GCF_056403375.1 Rhizobacter sp. P2_H2 | reverse complement strand
CAGCGTGACCCACGCCTACGCCGCGATGAAGCTGCTGACGCAGCGCGCCGGCCTGATGGTGCACGACCTGCTGCTCGGCGCCGCCCCCCATTCGCCGCGCGCTGAACGCATCGCGCAGCAGATCGCCTCGTGTGCCGATGGCTTCCTGGGCGCCGTGCTGCGCGACTGGATGCACGTCGACCCGGCGTCCGATGTCAACGATCCGCCCACGCCAGCCCTGCGCCGCTGGGCCCGTGATGTGCTGCAGCCTGCCGCCTCTGTCGAAACCGCGTACGCCACCGCCTTCCCGGCGTACCGCGATTTCCCGCAGCAGGCCCTGAACTGAATTTCCCCGGAGCTGACCCCATGTATACCGCCAAAGGCCAACTCGACGTCAACACGATGCTCAAGCAGTACAGCCCGCTGGTGCGCCGCCTCGCGCACCAGATGATCGCGAAGCTGCCTGCCAACGTCGAGATCGACGACCTGATCCAGGTCGGCATGATCGGCCTGACGGACGCGCTGAGCCGCTTCGACGCAGCCCAGGGCGTGCAGTTCGAGACCTTCGCGACGCAGCGCATCCGCGGCGCGATGCTCGACGAGCTGCGCGGCAACGACTACCTGTCGCGCGGCACGCGCAAGCAGCAGCGCACCATCGAATCGGCGGTGCACAAGCTCGAGCAGAAGCTCGGCCGCGCGCCCGCCGAGAGCGAGATCGCCCGCGAGATGGGCGTCACGCTGCCCGAATACCAGGAACTGCTTGGCAAGGTGCGCGGCACCCAGCTGGTTTACCTGGAGGACATGTCGGGCGACGATGGCGACAATGACTACCTCGACCGGCACGTCGCCGACGAAGGGGTCAACCCGCTCGCGCAGCTGCAGGACCAGCGCATGCGCCAGGCCCTGGTCGACGGCATCAAGACGCTGCCGGAGCGCGAGCAGTACGTGATGAGCATGTACTACGAGCACGACATGAACCTGAAGGAAATCGCGGCCGTGCTGAAGGTGACCGAATCGCGTGTCTGCCAGCTGCACAGCCAGTCCATCGCCCGCTTGCGCGTCAAGCTGCGCGAGTGGTGAACAGAGAAATCGAGACGACATGTTTGCAATGTTCCGCAAGGGCCGCGAGCTGCAGCCGGTCGAGCCCGTGGTGAGCGCCATGAGCGCGGCCGCCGAGCCCGACCTGCGCGCCGCGGTGCAGTCGATCGGCAAGCAGGCGTCCAGCGTCGGCCGCGACGCCGCCGAGGTGCGCGGCCTGCTCGACGACGCGAGCAAGGTGTCGGCGCGCCAGGCGCAGGCCGTGCTCGCGCTGGCCGGCCAGCTCGGTGAAGTGACACGGGCGCAGCAGGCGATCGGCGACGTGACGGCCGGCAGCCTCGAGGCCGTCGGACGAGCGCGCGACGCGGTCGAGGCGGTCGGCACCGAGGTGTCGGGCATCGTCGACACGCTGCGCGAGGTGGCCGCGGCCGCCAGCGAGATCACGCAGATCGCGCTGCAGACGCGGCTGGTGGCATTCAACGCCTCGGTCGAGGCCAAGCGCGCCGGCGAGGCCGGTCGCGGCTTCGGCGTGGTGGCCGATGCGGTGAAGGACCTGGCCTCGAAGGTCGAGGGGTCGTCGAAGGCGATCATGAGCACCGTGGGCGTGCTCGACACCCGCATCGAGGCCTTGTCGCGCGAGATCCAGGTCAAGCCGGGCGAAGTCCGGCAGGGCGGGTTCCACAAGGCGCTGGCCGATGTCGAGGCCGGTGTCGCGAGCATCACCGCCGCGGCCACGCAAAGCCGCGAGATCTGCGGCGGCGTCAACGTGCAGATGGGGGCGATGCAGTCGGAGATCCAGCAGACCACCGCCGCGCTCGACAGCGCGATGCGCCGCAGCGAGGCCTTCCTGAAGGTCTCGGAGCACCTGATCGAGCTGGTCGCCGAATGCGGCATCGAGACCGAGGACACGCCGTTCATCCAGGCCGCGATGGAAGCGGCCGCGCAGATCGGCAAGCTGCTCGAGGATTCGCTGCGCACCAAGACCATTTCGCCGGCAGCCCTGTTCGACGAGAACTACCGGCCGCTGCCGGGCACGAACCCGGCGCAGCACGCCACGCAGTTCATCGAGCTGGCCGACCGGCTGTTCCCGCAGGTGCAGGAGCGCGTGCTGACGCTGAGCCCGAAGGTGGTGTTCTGCATCGCGGTCGACCGCAACGGCTACGTGGCGACGCACAACAAGAAGTACTGCAACCCGCAGCGCGGCGACCTGGCCTGGGACACGGCCAACAGCCGCTACCGCCGCATCTTCAACGACCGCACCGGGCTCGCTTCGGCGCGCAACCAGCGCCCGTTCCTGCTGCAGACCTACCGCCGCGACATGGGCGGTGGCCAGTTCGTGCTGCTGAAGGAAGCCGCCGCACCGATCACGGTGCAGGGCCGGCACTGGGGCGGCATGCGGCTCGCGTTCAACTTCTGACGCCGGGGCCGGGGTGATCTGGCCGCTGCCCGCGCTGCTGGCCTGGGCTGCGGCCTGGGGGCTCTTCTTCGGATTGCAGCGTGCTGCCGTGCCGCTCGGCATCGCGCTGCTGCTGGCCACCGCGCTCGGCGGCGTGCTGGCGCTGCTGCCGATCGTGGCTGGTACGCGCTGGCGGCGCGTCTTCGTGGCACTCGGCTTTCCCCTCTCGCTGCTGGCCTCCGGCCTCGCCGGTGCGCTGCCTGCCTGGGCCTGGCTGCTGCCGATGGGCGCGCTGCTGGCCCTCTATCCCGTCCATGCCTGGCGCGATGCGCCGGTGTTCCCGACGCCGCGCGGTGCATTGCGCGGCCTGCCGTCGCTCATGCCGCTGCCGGACGGCGCACGCGTGCTCGACGCYGGCTGCGGGCTGGGCGACGGTCTGCGCGAGTTGCACGTGGCGTATCCGGGGGCGGTGCTCGACGGCATCGAGTGGAGCTGGCCGGTGCGGCTGCTGTGCGGGCTGCGTTGTCGGCTGCAGCGCATCCCGGCGCGCGTGACGCGTGGCGACATCTGGCAGGCCGACTGGTCGGCGTACGACGGGGTCTACCTGTTCCAGCGGCCGGAGAGCATGCCGCGCGCGGTCGCGAAGGCGCGGCAGGAGCTGCGCGCCGGCGCATGGATGGCAAGTCTGGAATTCGAGGCGCAGGAACTGCGCCCGGTGGCTCGGCACCTCTGCCCGGATGGCCGGCCGGTGTGGCTTTATAGAGCGCCGTTCAGGCCGCGCTGATCAAGCAACGCCCCAGGATCCGGCTTTGCCGGGCCGAGGGGTGGCGCCCCTTGGGGGCAGGAGCGAAGCGACTGGGGGGCTCCATTCAAGCTTGAATGGAGCCGCGGCTGCCGCGTTCGGCGGGGCCGATCGCCGAGTAGACCGCCGCCGGCCGCTCGCGCGGCATCAGCACGTCGATCGCGCGATCGAGTGCGGCGGTGGCGCGCGCCAGCGATTCGCGCTGTGCCGCCACCAGGCCGCCGGCCAGCGCCAGGCGCTCGCGCAACGGGGTCGGCACCGGGCCGCTGCGGGCGGCGCGGGAGAAGTGGTCGACCGCACGCGCCAGCGAGCGGTGCAGTTCGGTCGCGTGCAGGTCGATCGCCGCGCTGTCGCGCGTGCGCAGTGCCTCGCCCAGCGAGGCGAGTTGCGTCTCGACCGCGCCGAGGGTCGCCTCGAGTTCGGGCGAGGTTTCGTACGCGGGAATCACCGGCTGCTGCATTACGA
>NZ_JBFUFP010000538.1:0-3682 GCF_056403375.1 Rhizobacter sp. P2_H2 | reverse complement strand
CAGCAGTTCATCGCCGGCCTGGGCCTGGGCGATGTAGTTCTCCAGGCCTTCGACCAGCCCGCGCGACAGCCAGTTGAACGCCGACGGCCCCACCTCGTCCGGCCGCCGGTTCTGGAAACGCCGCGCGTACTCCTGCGAGGCGATCGCGCCGCGGTTGAAGAAGACCGCGTGCCTGCCCTGGTCGACGCGCTCGGTCGCCACCGCCAGGTCGACCTCGGGCCCGCGCGCGAGCGCACCCGGGCTGCCGCTCATCGCGACGATCGTGTAGACGTAG
This sequence comes from Rhizobacter sp. P2_H2, assembly GCF_056403375.1. Taxonomy (NCBI): domain Bacteria; kingdom Pseudomonadati; phylum Pseudomonadota; class Betaproteobacteria; order Burkholderiales; family Sphaerotilaceae; genus Rhizobacter; species Rhizobacter sp. P2_H2. The sequence continues at coordinate 3,408 of NZ_JBFUFP010000538.1, read as the reverse complement.
CGCTCGTCGGGCGAGGCGCTGTAGTCCGCCCACTGGAAGGTCTGCAGCGGGTGCAGGAAGCTCGTCACCGGCTCGCCGGGCACCGGGTACGGCTCGACCTGCTCGAAGGTCTTCATGCCCGACAGCCAGATGCGCTCGCCGTCGCGCTCGCGCAGCCGCCGCACCGCGAAGCCCAGCACGCCTTGCGCGAGCATCGCCGCCTCGGGCATGTCCCAGCCCAGCAACACCACGTAGGTGCCTGCCACGGCCATCGCGGTCAGGCCGCCGTTCTCGTTGCGCACGCGCATGCTGCTCTCCCGGTTGTCACGCACGGGCACGGTGCCCCGGAACGGCGCGCCCGTCATCCTCCAGATGGTGGACGCCGGGACGGCCGAACGGGCCAGCCTCTCAGCGCCGAGCCGCTTCCAGCGCCGCGAACGCGGTGATCAGCAGCTGCACGGCCAGCACGTCGGCGGCGTATTGCACCGACACGTCGCTGCGCGGCCCGAGCAGGTTCCACAGCACCGGCACGCTGATCGACAGCGTGTAGACCGACCACACGAGGAACCAGGCGAGCGCCATCGGATTGCGTCCGCGCATCCACTGGCCGAGCCCCGGCAGCAGCGCCGAGGCAAGCACGGCCCACCAGTGCGGCGTGGCCGCGATGCGGCGCCGCGAGCGGCTGCCGCTGCGCGCATGCCACACCAGCGTGATCGCGGCGACCACGCCGCCGATGGCCGCGGCGACCAGCGCCTGGTGCAGCCACGTCAGCCGCTGCTGCAGCTGCGCCGCCTCCTGCAGTTCGCGCCGGCTGTCGGCATCGCCGAACGGCGGCAGCGGCTCGTGCGCCACGCTCCAGCGCAGCACCGAGCGGCTCTGGCCGTCGACCACCAGCAGGTCGCGCCCGAGCCAGCCGAGGTCGCGCGGCTCCATGCGCTCGGTCTGCGAGAACAGCAGCTCGCCGCCGCCGGGCAGGATGTCGGCCACCACGCCGACGATGCGGTCGTTGCCGAAGCGGATCACGGTGGCCAGCGGCAGCGGCTCATTGACCTCGGTGGCCTGCGGCGGATGCGACCGCGCGAGGCCCAGGTAGCGGGTGCCGCGCGGCGCCGGCACGTCCACCGCCTGCTGCAGCGCGAGCGTGCGGCCGTCCAGCCGCTTCAGCTGCAGGCCGTTGGTGTCGGTGGTCCACAGCGCGTCGCCGTTCCACCACAGGCCGTTCGTGAAGCGGTACATCCCGAGCACGGTGCGTGCGAGGAAGCGGCCGTCGCGGTCGAACAGCGCCACCGCGTGGCCGCCGCCGGTCGAGGCCGCGATGCGCCCGTCGTCGGCGAACGCCAGGTGCACCGCGCGGCTCGCATGCTCCGCCAGCTCGGGCGGCCATTGCAGCGTGATGGTGCTGGACGGCAGCAGCGTGGCGGGGTCGAGCAGGTGGATGGCCGGCTCGTTGTCGAGCCGCATCGCGAGCAGCCCGGCGGCCGGGTGCCAGTCGAGGCTGTAGACGCGGCCCGGCAGGCCGATCTCCGCCAGCCGGGCGCGCGTGCCGCGGTGCCCCTTGGCATCGAACGACCAGATCTCGTCGTCGACGGCCAGCCAGGCCTGCGTGCCGTCGGGGCGCAGCGCCAGGGCGGCCGGGCCGTACAGCTCCGCGACCCGGTGGCCGACCTTGAAATCCAGCGCCAGCAGCAGCAGCGCGAGCAGCACGCAGACCAGCGCAATGCGCGGCGGCGCCGCCGCACCGATGCGGGGGCGGCTGCGTGCCTTGGGAATATCGGTACTGCCGGATCCGTCAGCCCTGTCTCGGGCCGATCTGAGAAGAGTCGACATGGGGGGTCCTCGCCAGCGGGCAAGGGTATCGGAGTCGGGCGGCCGTCCCTCCCTCCCGGCCCTCCGCTGGGGCGTCCGATTCAACCGTTCAACCGGTCCGCCGCCTGCCGGTCGCTCAATAGCTGATCGTCAGCACGTGAACCCGGGCCGCCTGGCAGGGCGCCGTCGCACAGGAGCCGGCCAGTCCGGCCTCGATGCGGCCGGTGACGTGGTGCTCGTGCACCTGGCCGTTCCAGGTGCCGGACACGGCATCCAGCGTCAGCGTGTAGGGCAGGTCGAGCAGCATGCCGCCGCCGCTGTCCAGCGCCAGCGCGTAATCGGTGTTGCAGTCCGCCGTGAAGCTGTTGGTGGCGATGGCCGGCGCCGACTGGAAGGCGACGTAGTCCAGCGTCACGGCGGTCGGCGTCGACAGGCTGCAGGCCGGCGGGACGTCGAGCGTGACGCCGCCGGTGGTGCTGCCGGAACCGGTGCCGGTGCTGCCGCGGGCCATGGCCGAGCTGCCATCCGCGTGGTAGGCCAGCGTGACGAGCAGCGTGTCGCGGTAGCTGCCGGCCGCCGGCCGGCGCGCCCGCGCGGGCGCCACCAGGTAGAACGGCAGTTGCGTGCTCGCCATCGGGCCGCCGGCAAAGACCACGCTGCCGCTGATCGCGTACGGCGCGGTGCTGCCCCATGGGGTGCGCGCGGCAGCGTCCTGCCACAGGCCGTAGCCGATGTTGCGCCCGGCACTGTCCTCGGCGGCCAGCGTGTGCGTCGAGCCCACGGTGGCGCTGAACGAGGCGCTCGTGAGCGGGCTGTCGGCCGCCTTCGTGCACTGCACGGTCAGCGTGCCGCCCAGCGTCAGGGCGCCGGGCGCTGCCACGCGGCCCGACGGCGAGGTCACCGTCAGCCCGCAACTGACCGCGCCCGGCACCGACGCCGGCACGGCCAGGAGTGCCAGCGCGCAAGCGAGCCGGCCCGGGATCACGGCGACACCCCGGCGCAGGTCAGCGGGCCGAGGCGCGTGATGTCGTTGCCGTCGTCCGGCGGCAGCCGCACCGCCAGCGCGCACGACTGCCCGCGCCAGCGCAGCACCAGCGTGGCCACCGGCGCGAGGCCGGTCACGAAGACCTCGCCGCGGCGCGCCATGTAGAACACCTGCGGATCGCCGACGATGCCGACCTCGGCGCCCGGCGGCGCCGCTTCGCCACCCTCCAGCCGCACGCGGATCAGCGCGGCGCGCCCGCTGCGCACCGGGAAGCGCAGTTTCACCACGCTGCGTGCCGCCGGCACGGCCGACATCTCCACCGAATCGAGCTCGGCGCCGATCGGCAGGTCCGACGGGTCGAGCCGCACGGCGTTGGCCTGGTAGGGCAGCAACTGCGGCAGCAGCGCCCGTCCGTCGCTGCCGGTGCGGGCCGCGACCTGCCCGAGCAGGCTCACGCCGACGCCGGGCTGGCCGGGCACCTCCACCAGCGCCATCGCGGGGCCGCTGCGCCGCGTGGCGAACAGCGCGCCATCGACTGCTACCCAGGCCCCCTGCGCGCCCAGCCGCAGCGTTTGCAGCTCAYGCGTCTGGCCCAGGTCCAACGCGAGGCTGCCGCGCGGGCCGTCGCGGTACAGGCC
>NZ_JBFUFP010000537.1:0-3684 GCF_056403375.1 Rhizobacter sp. P2_H2 | reverse complement strand
GTTCGTGCCCATCACGTCGTAGTCGGCAAAGCCCGTGTAGGTCGCGGTCAGTTCGCGGCCGGCACGGATTTCACCGAAGTTGCCGAGCAGGCTGACGGTCGAACGACGGTGCCAGAAACGGTTCGTGCCGTTGCTGGTGGTGCCGCCGTTGCCCGAGTCGGCAGCGAAGCTCGTTTCCAGCCAGAAGCCAGCCTTCAGGCCGCCACCCAGGTCTTCGACACCGCGGAAGCCCAGACGGCTGCTGTTGAGGCCGTCGGTGCTCAGCGACTTGACCTTCAGGTCACCGTTCTTGGTGTAGCGGGCGTTGACGTCGACGATGCCGAACAGCGTGACCGACGATTGCGCCGAAGCTGCACCGGCAAACGCGCCCAGAGCTGCGAGAACGAGTAGAGATTTTTTCATTGCGACGATCTCCTAAGTTGAACAAGAGGTCCCGGTCACCAGAATCCCCGCCGGGGACAGACCGAGCCAACCTCCTCAGTGGAAGTTGGCGTATTGCACCAGAGCGCGGCATGTAAGCAAAGGCTCGTGGCGCTGCATTGGGGGCTTGTGTTGTCTGAGCACAACGTGCACGGAATCGACACGAAAGCGTGCTTGCTGCGCTGGCGCATGCCGGCGCGGACGCCTGTTCGGTATCCTGCGCACATGCCTTCCATCGCACCTCCCGGCCGCTCGCTCTCGCGTCTCGATCACTGGCTGGGCGCAGCCGACAGCGCCCTCAGGACCCTCGCCGCGCCGACACCCGGCGCCGCCTCCAAGCCCACGCCGGCCCGCACGCTGCCGGCCCTCACGCGTGCCGAACAGCAGCTGTCCGGCGCCTTGATGCGCGTCAACCACGTCGGCGAGGTCTGCGCCCAGGCGCTCTACCAGGCGCAGGCGCTGACGGCGCGCGATCCGGCGTTGCGCGCGCACTGCGAATCGGCGGCGCGCGAGGAGGCCGACCACCTGTCGTGGACGCACCAGCGGCTCGTCGAATTGCAGACCCACCGCAGCCTGCTGAACCCGCTGTGGTACGCCGGCGCCTTCGGCATCGGCTGGGCGGCCGGCCTGGCGGGCGACCGCATCAGCCTGGGCTTCATCGTCGAGACCGAACGCCAGGTCGAGGCGCACCTGGCCGGCCACGACGAGCAATTGCCCGCCGCCGACGACGCGTCGCGTGCCATCGTGCAGCAGATGAAGGACGACGAAGCCCGCCACGCGGAAGACGCCAGCGCAGCTGGCGGCATCGCGCTGCCGTGGCCGGTGCGCACCGCGATGCGCCTGGCGGCCCGCGTCATGACGGCCACCGCGCACCGCATCTGACGGGCTCCGACGACGATCAGGCGTCGACGATCTCGAAGCTGGTCGTGATCTCGGCCGTCTTCGCCAGCATGATGGTGGCCGAGCAATACTTGTCGTGCGACATCTGGATCGCCCGCTCGACCGCCTGCGCCGGCAAGCCCTTGCCGCTGACGGTGAAGTGCAGGTGGATTTTCGTGAAGACCTTCGGGTCGGCCGGCGCCCGCTCGGCCTGCATCTTCACCTGGCAGCCGGTCACCTCGTGGCGGCCGCGCTTCAGGATCAGCACCACGTCGTAGGCGGTGCAGCCGCCAGTGCCGGCGAGCACCGTCTCCATCGGGCGCGGCGCGAGGTTGCGGCCGCCGCCGTCGGGCGCGCCGTCCATCAGCAGSACATGGCCGCTGCCGGTCTCGGCCACCATGCCCATCCCGGTCGCGGGCATCCAGTTGATCGTGCATTCCATCGTCTGACTCCAGGCCTTCGCAAAACCGCCACATCCGCCGCAACGGGCGACCGGCATTGTGCATCCCGTCACAACCCCACGCCCGGCAGCGTCGCCGAAGCCCCTCGCCCATATTGCGGCGCAACATGACTGCAGCTACACTCGCGCAATCGATGTCTTCCGGGACATCACCGTTTGTCTCCTCCACCTCCTCCATTGGTGGATTCAGCCCAAGTCAGCAATGACTTGGGCTTTTTTCTGCCTGCGCGGTTGGTGGTCACTGACGACGTATCATCCGGCGCCCCCAGAACAACCCCTCCGAGGAGTCTCCCGATGGCCGGCGCCGCTCGTCCGAAAACATCGCGCCCCGCGCCCGCCAGAGCCGCCGGCTCGCCGCTCGGCCTGTCCGATTACCTGCAGAAGATCCTGACGGCCAAGGTCTACGACGTGGCCGACGAGACGCCGCTCGAGGCCGCACGCAGCCTCTCGAAGCGCGTCGGCAACCAGGTGCTGCTCAAGCGCGAGGACAGCCAGCCGGTATTCAGCTTCAAGCTGCGCGGCGCCTACAACAAGATGGCCCACCTGGACAGCGTGGCGCTGAAGCGCGGCGTGATCTGCGCCTCGGCCGGCAACCATGCGCAGGGCGTGGCGCTCGGCGCCCACAAGCTCGGCTGCCAGGCCGTCGTCGTGATGCCCGTGACGACGCCGCGCGTGAAGATCGACGCGGTGCGCGCCCTCGGCGGCGAGGTCGTGCTGCACGGTGACAGCTACTCCGACGCCTACGTGCACGCGCTGGAACTCGAGAAGGCCCGCGGCCTCACCTTCGTGCACCCGTTCGACGACCCCGACGTGATCGCCGGCCAGGGCACCATCGCGATGGAGATCCTGCGCCAGCACCAGGGTCCGATCGACGCGGTGTTCGTCGCGATCGGCGGCGGCGGCCTRATCGCCGGCATCGCCGCGTACATCAAGGCGGTGCGGCCCGAGATCAAGGTGATCGGCGTGCAGACGTCCGACTCCGACGCGATGGTGCGCTCGGTCAAGGCCGGCAAGCGCGTGCAGCTGAGCGACGTCGGCCTGTTCTCGGACGGCACGGCCGTCAAGCTGGTCGGCGAAGAGACCTTCCGGCTGACGCGCGAGCTGGTCGACGACTTCGTGCTCGTCGACACCGACGCGGCCTGCGCCGCCATCAAGGACGTGTTCCAGGACACCCGCAGCATCCTCGAGCCGGCCGGCGCGCTCGGCGTGGCGGCCATCAAGCAGTACGCCGAGACGCACAAGCTGAAGGGTCGCACGCTGGTCGCGATCACCACCGGCGCGAACATGAACTTCGACCGGCTGCGCTTCGTCGCGGAGCGCGCCGAGGTCGGCGAGGAGCGCGAGGCGCTGTTCGCGGTGACGATCCCCGAGGAGCACGGCAGCTTCCGCCGCCTGTGCGAGCTGATCGGCGCGCGCAGCGTCACCGAGTTCAACTACCGCATCTCGGATGCGAACCAGGCGCATGTGTTCGTCGGCCTGGCCACCAGCAACCGCGGCGAGTCGGCGAAGATCGCGCGCAGCTTCGGCAAGCACGGCTTCGACACCATCGACCTGACCGACGACGAACTGGCCAAGCAGCATGTGCGCCACATGGTGGGCGGGCGCAGCGAACTCGCGCGCGAGGAGCGGCTGTACCGCTTCGTGTTTCCCGAACGCCCGGGCGCGCTGATGCGCTTCCTGTCGTCGATGCACCCGGACTGGAACATCAGCCTGTTCCACTACCGCAACCAGGGCGCCGACTACGGCCGCATCCTGGTCGGCATCCAGGTGCCGCGCGGTGACAAGAAGGCCTTCAAGGCGTTCCTCGAAGGCCTCGCCTACCCGTGTGTCGACGAAACCGACAACCCGGTCTACCGGCTGTTCCTGCGCTGACACCCATCGTGTGCACGGACACCACCCAGCTTAGGGATGACACACCATTGCCG